>QQUK01000091.1 GCA_008501655.1 Calditrichota bacterium | reverse complement strand
TGTATGTTGTTCCGAAACCGGGTGAGACTTATACAAATAACGATTTTTTTGAAAATGCCTATTGGTGGCGGGAGTTTGTAGAGAAGTAGTTTTTGATTGCATCTCTTAAATGATGTATTTACAATTAATAAAACAATGGGAGATTCAGATGAAAAAAATAATTCTTTTACTAAGTTTTACAATCTTATTGGGATGTGACGGGTATTATTTTATCTACCCTTTTGATACAGAAATTCCAAAGAATTCAAATGTAGATAAAGGTAGAAAATATATAGATTCCACCAGTTGTTTATCACTAACAATTGAAGGTGGCTCGATGCAAACACCATTTGGTGGTGTTCAAGCACCGCAATTATATGTTTGGAACACTATATCGTCCATTGACTCTTTCAATATTTCTGTTCAGAAAGCTGAAATAGTGACTGATAGCGGAATATTATACCCACAATATGTATCGATAGATTACTTTTCTGAAAAAAAGAAATTTGAAACTATTTTTCATCATAATTATGATTCTTCAAGTTATAAGGATGAGATAAATTTACAAATGGCTTCAGGTATCTTTAAAATTACTTTATTTTTCCCTTCATATTATATTGGAAAAGGACTTATTCAATTTCCTATTAGTTATAACATGGGATATCTCTCTTGTCAGAATGATACAATTTTTATAGAAGATTTAAAATTTAATGCAAGCAGGTGAACAATATGAATGAACAAACTAAAACAACTCAACCTTCCTCACTAACAAATTTTTTCTTCTATAACAAAGTATCAGTATCTATTATTGTCTTAATAATGACTCTATCTGCTTCCTTTATTTCCGGAATCGGTGCATTGGTTTCGATGGGATTGATGTTGCTCGCACTGGTTTTATGTCTCAAAGATGGTTCGGTCAAAATGCTCGGCCTTACAAAACCAAAATCTTTCGGGAAGACGTTACTTCTGGGAGCTGTCATCGGCTTTTCTCTACAGATGGTTTTTAAAGTTATCTTCGACCCGCTGTTTGAACAGTTGACCGGTTCTCAGATAGACCTTTCGATGCTTGAAGAACTTCCGGGCAATCTCCCCTTATATCTCATCTGGATTGCAATCGGTTGGATTATCGGCGGATTTTTAGAAGAGATGTCATTTCGTGGGTATTTGATACCCCGGGTGAAATATTTATTAGGAGGCGGTACTGCCGCAACAGTCATTGCAATCTTAGCATCCGGAATTCCGTTTGGTATTGCACATTTGTATCAGGGATGGGCAGGAGTTCTGTCGACCGGAATATTCGGGATTTTATTTGGTATACTTTTTGTATTAAATAAAGAGAACGTCTGGCTGCCGATTTTTATTCATGGTTTTGCCAATATGACCGATTTGACTTTGATCTATTTAGGATATGGGGATTCCCTGTCTCTGTTTTGATAATTTGAGTTGATTATTAAATCTGATTATTTCTCTGAATCTACAGCTGTTTCTTTTGTCTCAAGTAAAAAATTAATACCTTCAACAAACGTACCACCCGTTGTCGGTTTGATTTCAAATTCGATATATGGCGGATTGGAAACATAGCCGTATTTATCAAGCTCTTTCGGATCAAGATAAGCCCGGTAGGAACCCGGAATCAAGCCAAGGTAATAAAAATCACCGGAGTTAAAAGTCGGAAGTTCAACGACAAACTCTTTCGAAAGGTTCATCACATAAACTTTGAATCCACCGATACCCGAAACAATATCGCCTAACTTACGTTCGACTTTGCCGCTTAACTCACTGGCTGTAACAATCGGTACTTTAATCGAAGTAACCACATTCGGATTTACTTTAACTTTATAGTTCTCATGAGTCGGCTTCAGCATCGGATTATCAAGGGAATACTGGTCAATCTGAATCGTATATTCTTCGTATGGCTGCAGGTTATTATAAAAATACTGTCTTTGAGTACTACTTCCCGTGACATTTACTCTGGCACCTTTGATTTTAGCTCGGAGACCTTCCAGATATTCATCCCCTTCATCCATGACACCGTTGTAGTTGTCATCCAGAAACGGTTTTACAATAGCAGCACCAAAACCGATAGAATTTCTTCGGTCAAAATGGAAAGTACTGTTCTGCGAATCATATCTGACAGACCCTTTTTGCATCTGATTGTATGAAACCGAATAATCATTTTTGACTACCCGTGAAGTGAAATCAGCAAAAGGCTGTAAGAGATTTATAGTCACCATAAAAGTGTTGGATTTTGAAAAATTGTTTCTTTCATACGAAAAAGTTAGCTGGGATGTACGGAAAATCCGTTTAGCGAAAAAGCATCCGTATTTTTCAAGTTGTCCGGTTGAATGATTATAATCCACTTTAAACTGGGGACGGAACAATCTGATGAGGTTCGTCGAGAACAATATCTGACTTGCGATTGAATTCTCATCCTGGTATTCAGAATTATTCATCTTATACTGACCGATATATGTCAGATAAATCGGATTAGCTGAAATATTGAATCCATAATTCATATTTGTCGTTGAAGCGAGTTCATAACTATCATGGGAGACATTGTATCTCAGTCCGATATTTTGTCCGAATATTTTTAATGGAGACGATACAGAAAATTGTACATTATAATTAAGGCTTAACGGGTTTTTTGACAGGTTGACATCATATTTTGAGAAAGCGACATTTAGATTCAGTTTTGAAGGCAGTGAATAATTCAGCCTTGCTTTTTTTACATACGTAGGAATTATGGCAGAGTTAAACGTCATATTACCAACGATTTGATACGTTGCGTCTAAACCGAATAATGGTTTCTCATTCTCTTCCGGTTCAAGGGGGAGTTCAGAACTCAAGCCTAAAGTAATTTTGTTTGAAAGCCCGTACAAAGAGTTTGTTTGAATAAAATTTTTCTGCTGTTGATTTTCAAACCCTTCACCTGCTGCAATAGCATACTCAAATTCCCCGCGAGGGATCAGGTTAAACGGAACTCTCTCCATATGTTCTTTTATCTGATACTCACCATTCGGACCATACATACGTAATTCGATATTCGTCGAACCATAATAAATATCAGTTGTAAACTCATACATCCCGTCAGCAGAAGTGAGAACAAAATCAGCTAATTTATTATCAATAAACAATTCAACTTCCCATCCGGGACCGATAAAATCTTTGATATATATAGTCTGGAAAAATTTTCTTCTGACCTGCGGTCTGTTGGTAACAACAACCCCGTCCAATGTTCGGCTTAATGCACCTCCACCGGATACATCACCGATTTCAGCCTGAGTGATATATTTGTTTTCGTTAAAGACATAATGCCATTTGTAACTTAGCTGGTCTTTTTCAAAAATCTGGCTGTCTTCATTTCCAAAACTTCCTCCGGTACTAACCATTAAGTCCCCACCTAAAGTCATACCGCCGAATCGAAGATTATAAAAATGTTTGTTTCTACCCCCAACCGGATTTGCAGACATCACCCAATCCAGAGTACCGCCGCTCAAATACTGGCGGGAATAATCAATATCAATGACATCCTTTAAAGCGATTTCTTCTTTTTCCAGTTTCTCACGGGCTATTTTTCGTTTCAGTTTCTGATAGACCGGGAAGTTTTCATCGAGTCTGAGAAAAACTCTCAATAATGTAAAATCAAAATCAGCGTTTAAATCAAATATCTGATTAAAGGCATCAAGTTTTATATAAAGATCGTTTTCCCCAAAATAAAAATTAGAAGCAAGATACGGAATCTCCTCACCAAAGACCTCAATTTGATTTTTATTCATATCAAACTTAAATCGTTTATCTTTTGACAGGTAAAAGCCTTCGATTTTTCTTTGCAGAAAATCAGCTTCTACATTTATATCAAGAAGGGAAAATACTTTGACAAGCGGAAGATAGACGGTAGATCCGTTATACATGACAAATATATCAGATACGACTGCTTTTGGTACCTCAAAAGAAATCACGATTTCTTCAAGTTCCACATTATCTGCGGGATATATTTGTGCTGTAATCTCAGATGTAGTCAAGAATACAAGTATTGCCATTACCTGAGCTATTCGCATGGTAAAATTTTTCATACTATTATCTATCTTCTCAACTCTTTACTTATTCTACTAAACTAATAGAAGTGGAAAGATCATTACCGAAAACCATTTCGCTTGTCGGTATATCTTTTCTTCCTTTATTAGTAACAGAAACAGCAACCGAGTACGGTTTTTTAAAGTTACCTTCAGCAAAAGGTAAAGTAATTCGTCGCAATAAGTCTTTATATAAAGCAAGCTGAATATGATTTTTACTTATAACTTTTTTGTCTGCATCTAACAGCTGACATTCAAGCAGACCGATATATGAGACATTTCCGGTATTTGCCAAATCAACAAAGACATCAACATCGTTTTCGTTTACAATGACCTGTGTATCTTTGAGTTTTACAGAGGCAACTAACTCACCGGTACGGTATTTGAGCATAACCGCCGTTCTCATAATCATATTTAATTGAGTCGTAATTTGTTCTTCATCGGTGGCTACAGGGATAGAAGTAATCCCTTCCTGAGATTCAACAACAACTCTAACCCAATATTCACCATCCTGCAGATCTTTAGGCGGATGTGCAATAAACCTGACAACCTGAGAACCATTTGCCGGAATAATTAGTTTTCTTGGAAATGCTTTTACCCATCCTAACGCAGAATGCGGGTCTGTGATACCTGTGTCTCGCAGGAAGATATTTACATTTCCCAGGCTATCAGATTCCGGAATACCGTAACTGAAACTGATAGATACTTCCTTGGGGCTGTTAGACGGGTTTTGTAAATTCATCCGGCCGGTTTTGGATTTATCATCCAAGACAACAACAGATGGTGCAACAATTACTCCAGCCACGACCTGTGATACCGGTGCAGTTAAAAGCAACAAAATGATAAAAAATCCCCATAAGGATTGTTGAGAATTAACACCTATGGGGATTCTAAATTTCTTTTTCATAACATAACATTCCTATGTTTTTGTTTATTTTTATCATTTCGCAATCCTATGCAAAATGATTGTAACTATCTAATTATTTAACTTACGCACCATTATATGCAACAGTTAAGATAATGTCGGCAGTATAAGCACCGGCTGTCTGATCAACTGACGGATTTACTGAACCACCTAAGAATAATGCTGTCTGACCGGATGTACCACCGATGATAACACCGGAAGGTAAGTTGTACGGATTCTGGTCTGTCCAACCTGTTGCTGCAACGGTAGGATCGACATTTGATGTAGTATCAATAGCACAGTCAGTGGAGCTGAAAGAGATAACCATACGGTCATCACCGGAAGCTGTTGACATATAATCAGGTAATTGCAGATAAATAGAAATACCAGCAGTACCCTGACCGGTAATCGTGAAAACACCGGCATTTGCATCAGTTTCAGGAACAGATGCTGATACGCCCTGGAAGATTGTTCCAAAGACAAGTGCTGCTGTTGCTGTAACTGTTAATGGAGTCTGAACTGTAGCGGTTGCTGAACCAGCGGCTACGTCCTGCGCATGGACGGCAGTCGGAGTGCCTAAGGCAATCATCATGACGAACAATGCCAAGACTAAAAATACGTTTTTGTTTAATTTACACATACTGCTTCCTTTGTTTAAAAAATATTCCTTCAAATGTTTATTTTATTCAAGTTTTAATTTTCTATGTCCCATTATATGCAACGGTTAAAATGATATCAGCTGAATACGCCCCAGCAGTTTGATCAACTGAGGGTAACACCTGTCCACCCAAAAACAATGATGTTTGAGTACTGGCGGTACCAATAATGACACCGGATGGTAAATTGAACGGGTTTTGAGCTGTCCAACCTGAACCGAATGTCGTCGGGTCAGCATTGGCGGTAGTATCAATAGCACAATCAGTGGTACTGAATGAAATGATCATACGATCATCACCTGATGCTGTTGACATATATTCCGGAAGTTGTAGAAACAAGGAAATCCCGGAACCAGCTTGACCGGTCATAGTGAAAATACCAGCAGAAGCATCGGTTTCAGCAACTGAAACGGGTACTCCCTGGAAAATCGTTCCAAATGCAAGGGCTGCGATTGCAGTCACTGTTAAAGGAGTTTGAACTGTTGCTGTTGCCTGCCCAACCGCTACATCCTGTGCGGAAACTGAAGCTACCATGAGAAAACTCATTGTCAGCAAAAGAACTAAGATTTTCCAAATAGATGGCATTTTGTGTTCTGAATTCATGCCTGTCTCCTATTTATATAAACAAACTATTCTACTGTTTAAACTTTTAATTACCTTATAATAATCGTCACACAGTGCAAAAACTTAACAGCTTTACATGGAAAAATTGTATTATTCCTATAGATTTTTACTAAAATGAAGAATGTTGACCATAATTGGTATTTAGATTCAGGCGAAACGCTATAAAGCGTTATATAACAATATAATACAGGTTCTTGAACTTGTTTTCAGGCATAAAAAAATCCGCTTTTCAGCGGATTTTTAAAGGAAGCAGCAAAAACAGCTACATACCGTTATATGCTACAGTAACTATTATATTCCCACTATAAGCTCCGGCTAACTGGTCAACGGAAGGAATTACCCGACCGCCTAAAAATAACATAGTATGGGAAGTCGCATCAGAACCAATCACCAGACCATTGGGTACATTATTCGGATCTACATCTGCCCATCCATCTCCAAAAGTTGATGGGTCAGCATTTGAAGTTGTATCAATTGATAAATCAGAAGTTTGAAAAGCAATATTCATACGATCATCACCCGAAGCAGTTGCTATATATTGCGGAAGAGTTATGTATGCTGAAATTCCTGCTGCAGGGGAACCGGTAATTGTAAAAATTCCGGCAGATGCTGCATCATCATTCGCTACGGTCTTTGCAACACCCTGAAAAACAGTACCAAACTGTAAGTCCTGCGTGGCAACAACCGTCAAGGCTGTCTGCACATTTGCAGTAGCAGTTCCATTAGAAACATCCTGAGCAGAAATACTCTGATAAGTTACCAAGCCAATGATGAGAACGATTACAAAAAGGACTCTTGGTTTATCTAAACTGATTTTCATATGATACTCCATTACTATTTTTATATTTATAAAATACTAATAGCTTCATCGCCTTATTTAATAAATGTTCTGAATGATTCTTAACGAAAAAGATAGCTTGAGTAAAAAATTGTATAATAGTAAAACAAACTATTGGGTGATTCCAATAGTTTTCAGGGAACTATGGGAGAGTCCCTATATCGATTTATATTTAATTCCCGGTGTACGTAACTGTAATGACAATATTGGAACTGTAACTTCCCTCTGTCTGAGTAAGTCCGGGTACTATAATTCCTCCCAGCCAGATGTACAATCCGTTAGAACCTATTCGGTACGTCAATGTATGCCAGGGGTCCAAATTATTAAACTCAGGACTTGATTGGTCGGGTGTCGCCGATGTGTCAATAGCACAATCTGTCTCCCGAAAAATAAGCTGCATATTGGATGCTCCCAAATTCATATAGGTAGGTAAAGCAAAATCAATTGTAACTTCATTTCCCGCCGTACCAGAAACATAAAACTCGGCAGCAAGTCCGGCTGTAGTTTTTGAAATTGTTTTAGGAATCCCCGGAAACACGGTTCCAAATGTAAGATTATTATTCACCGTTACATTTTGTGCCGAAAGATGTGCACTGAGAAAGATTAAACAGAAAAACAGAACGAGACTATATTTCTTCATATTGGCAAACTAAACTGATTGCATTTTTAAGTCAATATTAAAGAAATCCTGATTCAATTACAAAAAATATGCACCAGTAATAGGGATACATTTACATGTATCCGAAATTTACATTATCAGCTAAAAATAATTAACTTTTAGTTCCCTGTATATGCTACCGTCAAAACAACATCTGACGAATAGTCTCCTCCAGTCTGAGAAATTGACGGTAATACTGTTCCGCCAATCCAGACAACCAATGTTGCACCAGCCCCTAAACGAAGCGTACTAAAATTGCTCGGATCAATAACACCAGCCGGAGCTGTCTGACCTCCACCGGTACCGTCATCATAGGATGCATCAGTACTGGAAAAAGATATTCTCAAAAATGCAAGTGAATCTAAAGTCACCAGTGAGTCAGGTAAAGTCATATCCAGGGTAACTTCGGCATTTGCAACACCGGTGATTGTCCATTCACCGGCAGTTCCAACCGATGACTTATCAACAGATTTATTGATTCCCGGAGTGACTGCTCCAAATTGTAAGTTGGTTGAACCAATTACCGAAAGTGAGGTAACTACTGTTGCCAGCGCTTGAATAGTTCCGTATTCCTGTGCATCTGCTGTTGGTGAAACCAGCATAAAACAGAAAATCAGCCCTATAATGAATTTAAATAATTTTTGAAACATAGTATTCTCCTGCTTTCAAAACTATTAATAATGTTCTGATACAGGAATAGTGCATAAGCAGTGCCAATAGGGTCTAATATGCCTATCTCTTTGATTGACTATGCTTTACAGTGATTTTTAACTAAAATAAATGAGTCGATTTACCTGAAAATCAGCCGGTCTGCTACCTGCTGTATGGTCTTTTCCCCATATATCTGTTTCATCATTTTTTCATAATGAAACAGTAATGTTTTCGAAAACCATACCGATACAATGTATAGAATTAGCTGTTCAAAAATTATACAGCTTCAAAGTTTTGATTAAGGAATAAATCATGTTTAAGCATATCGGATATGCACTTATAACATTGCTGCTCCTCTTTTCTCTGGCACAACCTGTTAATTCTCAAACATTAATATGGGAAAATAATTTCGGTGGAATGCTCAACGAAATGGGCAATAGCTGTGAAATCCTGCCTGACAGCAGTATCATCATATTAGGTACAACATACTCATACGGTTCCGGTCTGGCCGACCTCTACCTTGTAAAAACAGATTATCTCGGTAATCCGATCTGGACAAGAGAATACGGTGGAGATTCCACTGATTTTGGCTATGATGTGCAGCTGACATCAGATGGAGGATTTATAATAGTTGGAAACACCACCCTGAATCATATTTCAAAAGATGTCTATCTTGTCAAAGTAGATTCCTCAGGATTAGTTGAGTGGGAAAAAACTTTTGGCGGAAGCGGAAGTGATGATGGTCAATCTGTTCGGCAAACCTATGACAATGGATTTATTATCACCGGAACTACAAATTCTATTGGAAACGGGTATACCGATACATACCTGATTAAAACAGATTCCTTAGGAAACCTTGAATGGCAAAAAACATTCGGAGGGGCCGGAGGTGAATCCGGAAATGCCGGAAGGCAGACACCAGATTCCGGTTTTGTATTGATTGGTTCCACCGGTTCCTTTGGTGAAGGTTATAGTTCCATATTTGTTGTCCGTACAGATAAAAACGGTGATTCGCTTTGGGCTTACACATATGGCGGAAATCGGGCAGATTTTGGTTATTCAATTGAAGTAACCGCTGACGGCGGACTCATATTTGTAGGTGCCACTGCTTCGTTTGGTAACGGTGAATCCGATGTCTATCTGATTAAAACCGACCCGTTTGGTAACCCTGAATGGGATTATACCTACGGTGGAAGTTATGACGACCGTGGTTACAAAATCAAAGAACTAAAATCAGGGAATTTTGTAGTAACCGGTAAAACCGAATCTTTTTCAAGTTCTATAGATGCTTATCTTATAATGACAAATCCGATTGGACAGCCGGTCTGGACAACAAATTTTGGCGGGAATCTCTCTGATGAAGGCACCGCTATCGCTTTTGATGCTGAAGAAAATATTATAATTGCCGGAAAATCTTTTTCATATTCATCCGGTGGTTCCGACATCTTTCTTTTTAAGGTTCTCGGTGACCAAACAACAGACGTCAACGAATTGATCGTTGATGATTTTCTACCTGATGGTTTCAGTTTGAGTCAGAATTATCCCAACCCGTTTAACCTATCGACAGCTATAGAGTACTCAATTCCTTACCGTGCTGCTGTCTCTTTGACTATATATAATGTATTAGGGCAAACAGTCTCGCATTGGAGTGCTAACTCTCTTGCTGCAGGAACTTATCGCTACGAGTGGG
>QQUK01000348.1 GCA_008501655.1 Calditrichota bacterium | reverse complement strand
TCCTGTTTTTGAAACGACTCTTTTAGATTTACCGGAATATGGTTCGGTCTTTTCCGGGGGTCGCTATGATAACCTGGTTGACCGCTTTCTTGGTCGCTCCATTCCAGCAGTCGGTTCATCGATCGGTATTGATAGATTGCTTGCTGCCTTGATTGCTCTTGATGCTCTAAAGCTTGAAGAAGCTACATCAAAAGTATTAATAACCATAATGGATAGAGACAGAATTGCTGATTATCTGACGATTTTAAAAGAGTTCAGAAATGCGGGTGTACCCTCTGAAATTTTTGCCGGCGATACTAAAAATCTAACGAAACAGATTAAATATGCAGACAAGGTCGGGATTCCTTTTGCGGTAATCGTAGGGTCTGATGAATTTGATAACGGCAAGGTTACAGTTAAAAATCTTGCTGCAGGTAAAGAAAAAGCAAAAGCTACAGACGATAGGGAAGAGTGGCTTAAAGCAGAGGATATACAGGAAACGATTGATAGGGAATCGTTGATTTCTTACATAAAAGAGAAGTTATAAATGTCACAAGATCAGATTTTTGCAGGTATTGATATCGGCGGGACAAGTATTAAGTTTGGCCTTTTTAACAATAAAGGGGAGATTCTTTACAAAAGTCAAAAACCGACGATGGCTGATAAAGGTCCTCTACCGCTTATTCATTTAATTTCCAATATCGGTGAGCAGCTTCTCTATTATGCAGCTGAGGAAGATCATGATGTAAAGTATGTCGGTGTCGGTTCTCCCGGAGCTGTCAATTCAAAAACAGGTCAGGTTGTCGGACCTTGTCCAAATATTCAGGGATGGACTGGGATGGAAATCGGAAAAACATTACAGGAACGCTTGAATGTACCGATCTATGTAGATAATGATGTTAATTCAATGACTCTTGCCGAATGTAAATTTGGGGCAGGAAGAAATTCTAAATCTGTAGTTTGTGTGACGGTTGGTACCGGTATTGGTGGCGGTGTGATGATCGGAAGCAAAGTCCTTCATGGACATAATTATTCTGCCGGAGAACTTGGCCATATGACTATCAATTTTGATGGGCCGGAATGTGCCTGTGGAAACCATGGATGTATTGAAGCATTTTGCTCTTCCAGGCAGATAATAAATTCTGTTAAGATTAAGTTAAGCAATAATATGACTGATATATTTAAAGATGTACTTGATGGAGATCTCAATAATTTAACGGTCAAGAAGATATTTGCCGCCTACCATAAAGGGGAAAGTATTGCTGTTGAAGTTTTCAAAGAAACTGCCAGGTATCTGGGAATTGGTCTCGCCGGGATTGTGAATCTTTTAAACCCTGAAACCGTAGTTATAGGTGGTGGTATAACTGATGGCGGCGGAACATTTATTCAGGATGTTGAAGATGAGATTAAAAAGCGTGCTTTCTCCTCAGCTACTGAAAAGTTGACTGTTGCCAAAGCGGAACTCGGCAATGATGCTGGATTTATTGGTGCCGGATTATTAGGAATAGAAAAATAGGAAATTGTAATGGCAAACAAAACAAACAACAGACCGTTGACATTTAACATAGCTTTATGGTTCGGATATATTTTTTCCGGTATATTTTTGCTGTACGGCGGTGTTCAGATTGTCCTTTCGTTTTTAGATAGAAATTTTGGTGACATTTTTCAATTGATAGTCTTTACTATCATCGGCTTAATCTGTATAGCTTTTGTTATCGCCTTTCAGGAGCTTAAGAAATGGGGATGGTATGGACTTATCGCTCTCTATAGTTTAATTATTATTTTTGGTTTAATAGGCTATAGTCATTACGAAAACATCATTATTGCTCTGTTGTCAGCTGGAGCGTTATATACTCTATTTAGTTCAGAGACAAAGAATTATTTAGCGAATCAGGCTTAATTTCTGTTGACAATACCTGATAAGATAGTAAATTGTCATTTCTAAATTATAAGTTGTTGGCGCCCTAGCTCAGTTGGTAGAGCAACGGACTGAAAATCCGTGTGTCCCCAGTTCAATTCTGGGGGGCGCCACTTTCTTTTTGCATAATAATAATAAGTTAATAAAATAGGCTAACTCGCCGATATTGCATGTATTGGGTATATTACGTCTATTTGGAGAAAGCAGATATGAAAGCATTAGATTTTAATCTAAAGCAGGACATACATTTTGATTTTAATCAGGGTAAGGCTGAATTTAAAGAAAACAGGCTTGTTATTTTTGATGCAAATGCTATCGGTTTACTGAGACAAAACCTGATTGAAGAGATCGGCTTCGAACAAGCAAAAGAGTTTTTCCTGAAATTTGGTTATCAAAACGGATATTCTGATTTTCTTCAAATAAAAGTAAATTACGACTTTGAGTCTGAAATTGAGCTGTTAGCTACCGGCCCGGTAATTCATACCTGGGAAGGTATAGTATCTGCTGTTCCAAGTGAAATCAGATTTGACCGGGAGAAAGATGAGTTCTATTTTACCGGCACCTGGAAAAACTCTTATGAAGCAGAGCAACATCTTTCGTTCAATGAGTTTTCTAAAGAACCAGTCTGCTGGTCTTTAATGGGGTATGCAACGGGATGGTGTACCGCTTTTTTTGGTAAACTGGTTATTGCAATAGAACCGGTTTGTCGGGGAAAAGGAGACTCCGTATGTAAATGGCTCATTCAGCGTCCGGAAGTATGGGGAAAAGAAGCTCAACCATATCTGAATATCTATAATAAAATAGTAAGTGGTAAATAAAATGGGCGAAAGACTGATTAAATATTATAAATACATCAAAGAAGTTGCCGGGTACGAGGGGATGATAGACCTTGCAACTACTACAAAGATTCCGTCCACGAAAGCTGCGTTAGCCGAAGATTCTGATGAAAATATTGAACTCTTTAAATCAGCTATCACAAAAATTACCGGTGAATCCGTCCCGGAAGAAATAAATTCATAACTATCGTTTTCTCATTTTAAAACTTAATAAAATGTTTGTATTTTCTCTCTGATTATCAAATATTACAGTATGAAAATTATAAAACATCTATTTGATGATGTATTAGTCATCGAACCAAAAATTTTTGACGATAATCGCGGATTTTTCTTTGAATCTTATCATGATACAAAAATGGCAAACTTAGGAATCTCTGTCCGATTTGTACAGGATAATCATTCATATAGTAAATTTAAAAATACAATCCGGGGAATGCACTTTCAATCAGATAATTTTGCGCAATCTAAGCTTGTTCGTGTTATTAAAGGAGAGATCGAAAATTTTGTCGTAGATATCAGGAGAAGTAGCAAATCGTTTTTAAAATATGATTCATATATATTATCAGCTGAAAATAAATATATGTTATATATACCCAGGGGATTTGCGAATGGTTTTAAGACATTGACTGACGGTTGTGAAGTACTTTATAAAGTCGATAATTATTATTCGCCTAAATTTGATCATGCATTTAGATTCGATGATCCTGAAATTGGTATACAATGGAATGTGAACAACCCAATATTATCTGATAGAGATAGAAATGCTCCATACTTTGCAGATATTAAAGGAAGTAATATTTTTAAATGAAGAAAAAAATATTAGTAACAGGAGCTGGCGGATATATAGGAAGAGTTCTTGTCGAGAAGCTTCTTAAAAATAATTATGCTGTCAGAGCAGTAGATCGTTTTTTCTTTGGTGAATATGATGCGATAGCACAAAATCTTGAACTTATCCAAGAAGATTCCCGAAAGCTGGAACCGGAACATTTTCAGAATGTCTATGCTGTTATTGATTTGGTTGCAATCTCAAATGACCCTGCATCAGAGTACTTTGAAAAACCAACTTTAGAAATAAATGCAAACAGCAGAATTGCGACTGCTAATCTGGCTAAAGAGGCCGGAGTTCAGAGATACATCCTGCCTTCGAGTGCATCGATATATGGATTTTCAGAAGAAATCTCCGATGAAAATTCGAAAGCAAACCCGTTGACTGTCTATTCCAAAGCAAATGAATTAGCAGAACAAGGTGTGCTTCCGTTGGCATCGGACAATTTTGTTGTTACCGTTATGAGACAGGCTACAGTGTATGGCTATTCTCCAAGGATGCGTTTTGACCTGGCAATAAACGGTATGACCTACGGCTGTTATATTGATAAAGTTCTCCCTCTGATGCGTGATGGAAAACAGCATCGTCCTATGGTTCATATTCAGGATACTACCAATGTCATGTTGAAATTATTAGAATTTGATGCAGCCAAAATCAATGGAGAAATTTTTAATGTCGGTTCTGAGGCAAATAATTTCAGGATAGATGAACTTGCTGAAAGAATTATTACGATTGTTGAACCGTTTGTCAGCGAGAAGATTAAAATTGATTGGTATGGTGACCCTGACCATAGGTCCTATCAGCTTAATTTTAATAAAATTGAATCTACCTTGAACTGGAAAGCGAAATATTCTCTGGAGGATGGGGTAAAAGAGATTGTGGAAGCTCTCCGGGACAAGCGGATTGAAAAAACTGATAATACCCTGACATTAAAATGGTATAAAGAACTTGTCGAGTGGCACAAAATTATCAAAAATGTAGAAAAATACGGCGGAATTTTAGATATTGAATAAAATGAAAAAAGTTATAGTATTAGGAGCAACTGGACAGTTAGGTCAGGATATCCAGACTGAAACAGCATCAGATACGATTGAAATTATTCCAATTACCCGAACAGAATTTGATGCTGATATTATGGATGCTGCCGAAGCGGTCAAACAATTTCCACATGCTGATTACTTGATTAATTGTATTGCATACCACAAAGTTGATGAATGTGAAGATAATCCTGAAAATTCATTTAAGATTAACACCCAATTAGTTAAGCTATTGTCTGAATTCACTGCCAGACAACAGATGACTTTTGTACATTTTTCTACCGATTATGTGTTTGATGGATATGATAAAAAACCATACATTGAACAGGATTATCCGGGACCGCTTAATGTCTACGGCAATTCAAAACTTGCCGGTGAAATGGCTGTAAAAGCTTATGCTGAAAAATATTTTATCTTCAGAGTATCAGCTTTGTTTGGAGCAAAAGGTATTTCATCATGGAATGTTAATTTTGTTGAAAAGATGATTGATGCTGCACAAAAGAAAATCCCCCTTAAAGTCATCGATGATCAGTTTACATCACCGACCGGTACAAAAGATGTCGCAGTGATGTTAAAGTGTATTATTAAAAATAATATTGATAAATACGGTCTTTATCATGCCGTCAACAGCGGTGAATGCAGCTGGTATCAATTTGCCAAAAAAATATTTGATATTTGCTCGATAAATACCGAGATTGAACCTGTGTCGTATAATCAGTTTCATACGCATGCAAAACGTCCCCAATACTGTTCTCTGGATAACAGCAAACTGGGTTCAATCTACAAAATGAGAAACTGGGAAGATGCGCTTGAAGATTATCTCAAGCTCAAAGGATATTGTTAAACAATGAACAAACTTGTCAAAAAAGGAATAATATTAGCCGGGGGGAAAGGCACCCGCTTATATCCATCAACGATAACAACCGGTAAACCGCTTTTACCTGTTTATGATAAACCGCTCATGTATTATTCAATATGGACACTGATATCAATCGGAGTAACCGATATACTGCTCATCTCAACAGAGCGGGATTTGGATTCATATAAATTGCTGTTTGGAGATGGTTCAAAATTAGGAATCAACATATCCTATGAAATCCAGACAATTGCCAAAGGTATCCCTGATGCATTTGTCATCGGTGAGAGTTTTATCGGAGATGACAATGTTGTCTTGTTACTTGCTGACAATATTTTCGACCCGATTGATATGGTTACCAAAGCTGTAAACGACTATAAAGGCGGTTCGATGACGTTTGGCTTTCCGGTTCCGGACCCGGAACTTTTTGGTGTTGCTGAAGTCGATGATAATGGGAATGTCATCTCTATGGAAGAAAAACCGGAAAATCCAAAATCAAATCTAGCAATTATTGGATTATATATATTCGATGGAGAGGTTTCTGCAGCGGCCAAAAATCTTACTCCATCAGCAAGAGGAGAACTTGAGATTCTCCATGTTATTCAGCACTACCTCGACCGGAATAATTTGAAATTTGTCAATTTAGGTGACCAGTTTCAATGGTTTGATGCCGGGAATCCTGATTCCCTTTTAGAGGTCTCTAATTATTTATCAGAGAGAAATGACTTCAAAGTCGGGGCTGTCGAACTGGCTGCATATAAGCAGCGGTTTATCGATAAACAAAGCCTCTTAAAGCTGGTTGCTGAGATGCCTAAATGCTCATATAAGAAGAATATGGAAGATATTATTAAAGAATTAGATTAATAATATTGACGCAGGGAAAATTTCATTTGATTTTTTTAAAATGTTTATTTATAATGGCTTCTCTCAAATAGTGGAGAGACCAAATATTTTTGGTGGGGTTCCCGAGTGGTCAAAGGGAACAGACTGTAAATCTGTCGGCGACGCCTTCGAAGGTTCAAATCCTTCCCCCACCACTTTTTTTAGCTTAGCCGCTGGTAATTTATTCAATTGATAATTCCTCCCAATTCAAGTTATTTATAACTAATAATATATAACTTATATATTTATTACAGATAGGAAGTATGAGTTTTAAAATGAATAGATCAACATTAAATGTTATTGTTAGAATATGCTTGTTCTGGGCTTTACTCTATGCAGGTAAATTTCTCTTTTTCATTCTGCCTCCTGACTTACCTCAGAAGTTAATTATTGGAATTGTTGGTACTTTTCTAGCTCTAGGTCTGACTATATGTTTTCTCAAAATTGAAAGTAAAAGACTACCTGATATCGGATTTGTATTTAGTTTTGGATCTTTCCGAAGATTCTGGCTTGGTGCTATTTTAGGAATTGCTATCATAGGGATTATTCTTTCAGTATTGATAATGTTTTCACCATTAAAATTAGAACCTGTTGCAGCTCCGAATATACTAAACATTTTTGCATACTCAGCAGTTGTTATGTTTGCGATGGCTTTAATGGAAGAGATAATATTCAGAGGGTATCCGCTGGTAAAATTACAAGAAACAATTGGGGTAAGAGGTGCTATCTATGTTACATCTGTTATATTCGGTTTGTATCATGGTCTTACAGTAGAATCCCTGATAGGTCCTGCTGTATGGGGTCTTCTGTATGGCTTAATGGCTGTATGGTCAAAAGGAATAGCTTTACCAACCGGTTTACATTTTGGACTAAACTGGGCTCAAGGATTTGTGGGCATGAAAAATGAATATGTTGAACCTCTCTGGGAGTTTGCGGTTTCTGAAAGTAGCACTAATTTGTCAAGTGATACGATTGGACTGATATTCCAACTGCTTCTGTTTCTCACTGCTGTGATATTAATAGAGTATTATATTAGAACTAAACATTTGTAGCAGGTAGATCATGTATTGATTTTTTGATTATTTAATAATTGAATAATATAGCTTGCCAAAATGTTTCATATATCAAAATAATAATTTATTCAGATATAATTCATCGCAAAATTTGTCTTTATCCAGTTAATCCTTGATATATTTAAATTTTACCTTATCCTACATAAACATAGAGTACTTACATAAATTACTCCTTTTATCCTCGCTTTTTATTTCTTCTTTCAACCGTCCTTGATTTGAGCAGTATAGAGCAAAATATTTTAACGTACGATAAGGACGATATGAATCCAAAACTACTCGCAAGTAGCATCATTGCTATTTTTATCATGTTCGGAGCTGTTTCAGGCTCTGTCAGTGCAATTGAACAGACAGTCGGGCTGCAGTTGCATACCGAGGAATCTTATGAGGGATACACCCTTTTTTCACCAAACTCTTACAATTTCACCTATCTCATCGACAATGATGGTCAATTAGTGCATTCATGGGAACATCAGACATCAACCCGAATGTCAATCTATCTTCGAGAAGACGGGCTTCTTTTGAAAACTGCAATCGGGGGAGAAGAATTCGGCCTCAACGGTGCCGGTGTTGGTGGAACAATCCAACTTATCGATTGGGATGGCAATATAGTATGGGAATATCTGCATGCTGATTCTACTTATCGTCAGCATCATGATGTCGAACCGCTACCTAATGGAAATATCCTTGTCTTAGCCTGGGAAAAGTTCTCACCGGATGAAGCGATAGCTGCCGGAAGAGATTCAACATTATTAACAGACGGTGAATTATGGGCTGAACATGTGTATGAAATCGAGCCAATCATAGGAACAGATTCAGTAAATATAATCTGGGAATGGCATGTCTGGGATCATTTGATTCAGGAACATGATTCAACGAAAGAAAATTTTGGTGTTGTCTATGACCATCCTGAATTGATAGATTTAAATTATCCTTCTGATGGGCAAAATCCGGGACGTGCTGATTGGCTTCATTTTAATGATGTAGCCTATAATCCGGTGCTTGATCAAATCCTGGTGAGTTCAAACAGGAACTCAGAAATATTGATTATTGACCACAGTACGACCACAATTGAATCAGCTGGTCATTCCGGTGGTAATTCAGGTAAAGGTGGAGATATCTTGTTTCGATGGGGAAATCCACAAACTTATCAGCGGGGTGATTCTACCAATCAAAGGTTGTATGGAACTCATGACGGTTATTGGATTCCTCAGGGATATCCCGGTGCCGGAAATTTGTTACTGTTTAATAATGGATTTTTAAGACCTGAAGGAAATTATTCAAGCATAGAAGAATTTGCTCCACCAATTGATAGCAATGGAAATTATTTGTTGCTTCCAGATCAGGCTTACGAACCGGATTCTGCGGACTGGACATATATATCAGATATACCGACAGATTTTTATTCTTCCCGTATCTCAGGAATGCAGAGATTACAAAATGGTAACACCCTAATATGCTCCGGGATGAATGGGAGAATTTTTGAGATAAACAATCTGGGGACTATCGTATGGGAATACATTAATCCTGTCACGGCAAGCGGCCCAAATATACAAGGTGAGGAACTTGCATCCTCTAACCAATTGTTCCGTGCTGAACGTTATCCTCTGGATTATCCAGCATTTATCGGTCGTGATCTTTTGCCTGAAGGGTATGTTGAGATATATCCTCCATGCTGTCTGAATTTCCGTGGTAATGTCAATGCTGATGAAAATGATATAATCGATATTTCTGATTTAGTCTTTTTTGTAGATTACTCATTTGGAGGAAGCGGAATAGAACCGGAATGTTTAGAAGAGGCTGATGTCGATGCATCAACGATACTTGATATTGGTGATTTGGTCTATTTGGTGGAATATATGTTTGACTCCGGACCGGAACCGGTAACCTGTCCATAAATTCTAAAAAAAATAAATCACCGGTATGTAAATACCGGTGATTGTCATTAACTGCTTATCTATAAGCAACTCCAAAGCAGAGATCTTTTATATAAATATCATCACTACCAATATCTTCATTAAACATAATTCTTGTGATCGGAACAGTAGAAATTATTCCTACAAAAACTTCACCAGAAGACGATGAAGGTAATTGAGTATAGTCAAATTCTTTTACTTTACTGTTATTATTAAAAACTTCGAGTGTTTCTGTTGATGACAACCCATTGTGTCCCAGATAAAATCCGATAGCAAAAACATATGTATCGTTATCATTAGTTGACACACCAATTTCGAAGTCATCGTTTTCACAATTGTCGGCATCTCCAATGGATAGCATATCTCTTTCGCTGAATTCGGTATCGTTAAATGTTATCGGATATCCACACCCAGAGGTTGCATGGACATAAAAATTAAAATTATATCCAGTATTAGCTGCATCATAAGTCAGCCATGCACCAACGTTCTGGTTATTGGCAGGAATATATCCCAATTCATCTGCTAAACCTACGTTGGTTCCATTGGTTGTAAAAAATACGTCGTCGCAGCTATCCGGTATCGCAGAAAAATTAGATTTCCATTCGTTCCAGCTTGTGAATATTTGTGTTTCCATTTGCTGGCATTCAGTAATATCATAGGTAGTTGTTTCACTAACTTTTGCCAGGGAGTTATCAGAGAGATTATTTAATGCATATGCTATCGGGAATGCTGTAGTTAATGGAGGAGAATTTTCGAAAT
>QQUK01000309.1 GCA_008501655.1 Calditrichota bacterium | reverse complement strand
TCTGTTACTTCTTGTCAAATTCAGGACATATGACAAAAAGATAGAGAAAAAGGATTATCCGACAATATTTCTGTTAGGCATTTTGATTATTCCAATCAATCAGACTTTGTATCTGTGGGGGCAATCTATGACTGCTGCGGGTCATGGGTCGTTATTGTTTGCAACGATGCCGATCTGGATGCTGGTCCTTGCTTTTATTCATCTAAAAGAACGTCCCGGAATTAGAAGAGTGCTTGGTGTATTCGTTGCCATGACCGGTGTAGCTATTGTAATGGGTGTCGGAGCATTGAATTTAGGTACAGAATATCTGCTTGGCGATTTTATTATTCTCATTGCAGTGATTGCCTGGGCATATTACACAATAATAGGGAAGAAGCTTGTCCAAAAATACGGTGCAATTCGAATAACAGCATATTCACTTGCCTCCGGTTCACTTTTGTATTTTCCGTTCGGTTTATATCGGGTTATTCAGTTTGACTATGCTGTTGTACCATTTGAAGCATGGTGGTCCGTCGTTTATATGGCAATCGGTACATCTTTGATTGCTTATGTACTTTGGTACTGGGTGCTGAAATATATGGAGGCATCCCGAATAGCTGTATTTCATAATCTCCAACCTTTTTTGGCTGCCGGAGTCGCTTATGTCTGGCTGGGGGAACCGCTTGGTGTAGGATTTGTCGTAGGAGCATTAATAGCTATTGCCGGTGTATTGATTGCCGAAATAAAATAATCTGTTTGGATTTATTCTTTTAACAAAAGATGGAAAACTTGAAAAATAAGGCAGTAACTTTACATTACTGCCTTAAAGATTTAGTGACCTTCAAGAGATTGAAAGTTTTTAAATTGTGCCGAATCGGCGAATGCTTCCGGAAATTTTAAATAAGTCAGAATTGAATCAATCATGTGCACATGATTCTGTTCTTCATCAGCGATGATGTTAAGCAGATTTTTCTTTTCGTCATCGGATTCTTCACCTGCTTTTTCACGATAAAAACCTTCAGCTTTTTCCTCAATTTCCAAAGCTTTCTGCCAGGTTGCCTCTTCATCTTTTCCGAATGTTTTCTTTTCTGTTGACTGAGACATTTCGACGAAAATATTCTGGACTTCTTTCAAAGTTTTTGATGACCCGGAGATTAAGTTAGCTGCTTCTTCAGTATCACCATCTTTGAGTGATTTGAAAAACTTAAAATGCTTTTCTTCCTCTTCTGCAAGGATCAGAAAAATCTTTTTCAAATCTTTGTCGGAAGTGTTTCGGGCATGCTTCTCATAATAAGCTTTCCCGTCTAATTCCATTTTCATGGCAAATTCTATAATATCCATTTGTTCCTCACGTATTATAAACGGTTAACCCGTTATTCCATGTCTGCGCCTTTGAGATTTTCTTTAGAGAATGATTTTTCCAGTTTGTCGTCTGTAAATACCCCATCCTTCCGGATAAGTTTATCATCAAACCAGATTTCACCACCACCGTATTCCGGACGTTGAATGAGAACTAAGTCCCAGTGAATCGATGAATCGTTTCCGTTGGGAGCTTCATCATAGCATTGTCCCGGAGTGAAGTGGAAAGAACCGGCTATTTTTTCATCAAAGAGAGTGTCTTTCATCGGGTGAAGGATGAAGGGGTTAACACCAATTGCAAACTCACCGACATAGCGGGCACCCTCATCAGTATCAAAGATTTTATTCAATTTGTCTGAATCTCCGGCACAGGAAGCTTTAACAATTTTACCATTTTCAAATGTGAGAGAAATTTCATTGTATACGGTACCCTGATAAAGTGAAGGCGTGTTATATGTAATAGTTCCGTTTATAGAATCCCGGACCGGTGCTGTATAAACCTCACCATCGGGGATGTTCCGTTTACCGTCACATTTGATACAGGGGATACCTTTCAGAGAGAAAGCCAAATCTGTACCGGGGGATTTGATATGAACTTTATCGGTTGCTTCCATAAGAGCAAACAGATTATCCTGAGCTTTTGACATTTTTGCATAATCAGCACAGCATACGTCAAAATAAAAATCTTCAAACGCTTCCTGGGATGTTTCAGCAAGCTGTGCCATAGCGTTATTCGGGTATCTGAGAACAACCCATCTGGTTCGTTTGACTCGTTCTTCAAGATGTACCGGTTTATAGAAGAGAGTATTCTGTTTATCAATCTGAGAACGGTCTATGTCGGCAAGGTCAAATGGATTATCAGAACCTCGGAGACCGATATAACAGTCAGCTTTTTGCATCAATTTGAGATGCATTTCAGCCTGCGCTTTAAACTGGTCATCAGAAGCTGAACGGACCCATTGTCTGATGAGTGACTCATCATTGTAATACCAGAAGACCGTAGCCCCGATTTCAGTGGCGATTCGAATTATCTGCTTGCCGAGTTCAAGTGTCTCTTTTCCTTTAATCTCAAGATAAAGGGTTTCACCTTTTTTAATCTCGGTTGAATAATTAAGAAGTTGTTTTGCTAACATTTCGTTTCTTTTATCTTTCATTTGAATCCTC
>QQUK01000122.1 GCA_008501655.1 Calditrichota bacterium | reverse complement strand
AGCTATTGTACTGGGGGATTAAAACAGATAAAAAAGTGATTCGAAATTAGGTAGATTTTGTAGGGTAGAACCCTTGAGCGGTTCTGCCTTTTTTAAATTAATATTGATAATACTATTTTTCTGATTTCGTTGCGGAAATGGTAAAACAATGTGGTCCATCCCATGACGGTTTTTGAACGCCGTTTGCATTGGTCCATAACCAATCACCGGCGGGTCCGATGTAGGATGAATCTATACAAATCGTTTTTCCGATATCTTCAGATTTAAACGGACCGATTTTTATTGCATAAACAACTTCATTAAAATCTTTTGCCATACCCGGACCAAACATACGAACACCACTCAATGCTACCGTATCTGAATCAATTCCATCTGTGTTTGTTTGCATATTTGAAAAGATAAGGTCAAACTGCTTCTCTCCAATCGTTCCATTTGTATCTGCGATAGTAGAGTCCCATGTTGCTCCGTCGGGTGAATATATCCGGAAACCGTTCATGATGCCGTTTTGTTTCATGTCACTATTTTTTAGCCGTATGTTAAAAACAACCGGAGTTCCGATTTGAATCAGCGTATCATTGACCTGTCCATTGACAGATTCCAGAATGACACTATCCTTCACAGCTAATTCAAACTCTTTTGCATTACAGTCAGGCGCTTCACCCTCTTCAAATAAATATGTTACTAAATAAGAGAGGTCACCAATATTTACTCCTTTGAGTCCATCGATATCACCATCTGCCGGTGCAACAGGCGATGTATCATACTTGAATATATATGCCGTCAAATATACTAAATCTGCAATATCAATAGTATTTGTACCATCAAGATCACCGCATATATATTCTATGTCCGCACTGAAAATAGAGCTGACTGAAATCATACAGACTACTGCTGCCATTAATACAATCGAGAATTTTCTCATTTTTCCTCCAAATGCTACGTTTTGGTCTATGATTCTTATACAAGCATGATTATTGGGAGACTAAAAAAAATAATAAAAAAGTGTGATCAGAAACCTCGCACAAATTTATGAGTTACCCGCCTTCGCGGGTAAGGAGAGGAAAAACGGGTAAGAAGAAGGTATTAGAAGCTGAGAATTTATGTGGGCGGCAGACGCCCTCGTCTGCCTCACCAAAGGAATTGTTAGTGGAACAGAAACCCACCCCAAGGGGTGGGCTACCCGTTTTCAAAACAACGGAACTCGACCTCCGAGGACTGTCAGGAAGGGTTCCTGACAGCGCTCTTCAAAAATAATGTCATTCCTGCGAACGCAGGAATCCAGTCCTTGAAAATTGTAATCAATTCTAAGGCACTACAAATCTATTTTTTTCTACAACACGATGCATTTCTGAGTACAATGTATCATATATTATAGTCCCCTCAATATCTGCACTACATGGTATGAATACATGTAAAACAGAAATGGTATCATGAACATACAATAATCTTTTCTTTAGTGTATTCTCTGTTCCCTTGAATTGACTTAAAAGCAACATTCTATAATTTTGTTTATAACTATATATTGTATCATACGGATATAAAACCGCTTTAAAACTTTCATCAGGATTATTTATCCAAATTGAATCGACGATGAAGTGGGTACTAAGAGTATCTTTAACTTCAAATACAGGTAATCCTTCTAAAATTTCAACGGAAGAAAGCAAGTTGACAGAGAAACTTTCTGTATTACCCGGACCCATTGTATACATCCATATAGAATGTTGATATTTTTCAGTAACTGGTTTTGATTGTAATGCACCTGATCCAAATCTACTTGAATATCTTACACAACTTATGACAAGTAATAATGTAAAAAGTAAGGATACTTTCAGATAATCAATTTTCACAACCTACACCTTATACAACTCCGAGATATCATCATTGGAAGTTGCATCGAAAACTTTATATTCCTGTATAGGAATCGTTGTATCGCGCACAACGTTAATCTGGAAACCATGAATTTTCATCAGACGTGCAATCCGGTTTGTTCCGTTGTCAGTCATCGCTTCAGCTAAATCGGGGGAGATAGCCAGATGGAATTTCTCATGTTTCCCTATTGCCGATGCCCGTTTGAACCATCTTTCAATCTTCGTTGTCATTGTATCTTTGGAAAGGACTCGTCCACTGCCGTCACATGCCGGGCATGGTTCTGACAGTTTGGTCATATGCGATACCCGAACCCGTTCGCGGGTCATTTCAACTAATCCAAAATCAGTAACCGGATTGATTGCCCGTTTGGCGCGGTCGTTTTTAAAACAGTTATTAAACTCTTCATACAGCTTCCTCCGGTTTTCCCGGCTGTACATATCGATAAAATCACATACAATCAATCCGCCGATATCGCGCAGACGAATCTGTCTGGCAATCTCTTTGGCAGCATCGATATTGGTATGGAAAATAGTAGCTTCCTGGTCAGACTTACCGGTATACCTTCCGGTATTGACATCGATTGTCACCATCGCTTCAGTCTGGTCAATAATCAGATAGGCTCCTTTGCGAATCCAGACTTTT
>QQUK01000063.1 GCA_008501655.1 Calditrichota bacterium | reverse complement strand
CTGAACCCGGTCATGTTGGAGAAGTCTACGAGGTAACCGGTCCTCGGCTGATGAGTTTTGCTGACATCGCGGCTGATTTGTCAGCTGTTTTAGGCCATGAAGTAAAGTACATAGATATTCCTCATGATGATTTTCTAAGAGAAATGAAAGATTCAGGAGCTCCAAAAGATGTTATCTGGCTGTTGGATTATCTATTTGCTACGGTGCTCGATGGTCGTAATGCATATACAGCAGATGGTATCCAGCGTGCTTTAGGTAGACCACCAAAAGATTTTACTGATTATGCCAGAGAAACAGCTAAAACTGAAAACTGGAAAGGAGTCACACCATGAATAACAGAAAAACAAAAGTTTTGCTTATTTTCTCCGGTTTAATTTTGCTGAGCGTCGGTGCAGGTATACTGTTTTGGCCGCATGAGTTTTATAAATCTAATGGAACAATTTTGGGGAATGAACCCGGATTACTTTCCGAAATCAGGGCAGGCGGGGGATTGCTCTTCGGTGCTGGAATATTTGTGTTCTTTTCTGTCTTCCGTTCAAAACTGCATCATCAAGCTCTTAGACTTTCAGCGTTGGTTTATATAACATTCGGGATAGCACGCCTTGCAAGTATCGTTTTTGATGGAGTACCTTCGACCAGTCTGGTTGTTTCGACCGGAATCGAACTTTTGGTAGGTACATTGTGTATCCTTGCGTTGCGGCAATTCCATATAAATACAACTACGTAAGGTATGGAGGAAATAATGAGTTTTATAGAACTTGGTCTCATGCTGTCTACTCTTTTTGTCACACTGGTAGCAGGTATCGTGCTGACATTTGCCATAGTTGTGATGCCGGGTATCAGGTCGCTAAATGATCGTGACTTTCTCCAAGCATTCAAGGCAATGGATCGGGAGATTCAAAGAAATCACCCGGTCTTTATGCTGGTCTGGATAGGGTCTATTCTAGCTCTTGCAGTGACCTCCGGACTTGGTATGTTTATTCTGGAGGGCATCAACCGAATCCTTTTGGTATCGGCATGCGTGATCTATTTTTTCGGTGTAATGCTGCCAACGGCAAGGATAAATATTCCTTTGAATAATGAATTGCAGAAACACGATCTAAAGAGAATGTCCAATACAGAGCTAAAGCAGATTCGATTCAACTTTGAGTCGACTTGGAATCGTTGGAACATAATTAGGACAATTATAGCAACCACAACAGCCGTAGTGCTATTGGTAGTGTGGGGAGGGGACGGTTAATTGCAAACAAAAAAGCCCCATGATCAAACATGGAGCTTTTAAGTCTATGGCGGACTTTCGTTGATGATTTTAGAAGTTTTTTGAGACTTGCTAGTTGATTGATAATAAATGCTTTAGAGAACTTTTTAGAGATCAGACCATAACAATAAATCTAAAAACTGCAAATTACTCTTTATTACTAATTTGTTTAAGAAGCATTTCTTTTGAAGATATTTTAAGTTTACTTTCAACTGTTTGTTTTTCTTGAGCGGTTAATTTATGGATAGAACAATGTTCAACTATCAAAAATTTTAGGATTTCTTTAGCTGTTTCTGAAAATTCTTTTTCTTTAAATTTCTTTTCAATTTTATCAACTTCTAATTGTTTTCTATACCACATTAAAATTCCATGTTTTATCAAAAAAGTTGCTGGTGAGTCAATTTTGTTACAAACTTTTTCTGTAATATCAATCAATTGATCAGATCCAAGAGAGTGTACTGTTTTTTCAATTATTCCTGATGCTACAAAAAAATTTGTGTTCCAAAAGATAGATTTTGCTAACTTTTCTAATTCTTCAGAACTAAACTCTTTCTCTTTCTGACCTTCTTGCCTTCTTTTTTCTTTTTTGGCATCTGTAAATATTTTTAATCTCTTTGTAATAAATTCAATAATTTTACTTTGTTTATCATCATTTTTTATCAAATCAAAAAAAGAAGTTAATATTCTTAAATGAATATTCATTGCCTCTTCAAAGATCATTTCAAGTCTAGGTCTCTCCAATGAACCCGCTCTGTTTTTAATAATTCGACCCATTACTTCAACAGTTTTTATACTTCTTCTTAAATTAAGTAATAGTTCAAAATTCTGAGGTGAATCGTCTGGTGTAGTTCCATCTTCTGTAGGGTCATCTTTAGATTCATCAGTACTCTTATCTTCTTCAATTTTGTCTTGTACTTTTAATCTTTTATCTCTTTCAATTTCAGGTGAAGATGTAGATGGTGGTAAAACTAACTTTATTATGTTGTCTACCTGTTCATCAAAAAAACTAAGTTCTTCTTTGCTTAATGAAGCACTACTATACATATCGAATAACATATATGCATTTAAGATTATTTCATCAAGTATGTAATCTTTCTGGGAATGGTGAGATACAAATATGGCGATATAAGCATTTTCATCTTTATGAAGGTTTTTTATTATTGAATCAATAACTTCTTTGTTATCATCAACTTTATCTGCAATATGTTTTGCTACAAAAAAGTAATATAAATAACGATAATTAAACGAATAGTTAT
>QQUK01000222.1 GCA_008501655.1 Calditrichota bacterium | reverse complement strand
GGTTTGACAGCGAACGGAATTACAAATTTAAATGCCATAGTTTCAGAGGCTAACAACTCAATACAGTTCAATGTTACAAATGACGGACTGATTTCCAATAATACGTTGATTGAAAATCTTTTTGAGACAAGCGGCCTGAATTTAAATCCGGGTGTTATCAATCTAACCGATGGTGCTGCCATAGATGTCAATATTGACTTCTCCTCAGCTGCGACAATAGGGGAAATGATAACCGCCTTTAATACTCAGATTGCATCAGCAGGTGTTGCCAATGTACAGATGGCTATAAATGGTTCCTCAACCGGACTTGATATAGTCGATGCAAACGGGGTACCCTTAAATCTGAATATAAGTGATACAAGCGGTGGAAATCTTGCTGCAACATTAGGATTACAAGGTTTATTAAACCCGGCTTTATTCGGGGTCGACTTAAATCCGACTGCTCACTTTAATGTAGCAGAAGCCGGGGGAACAACAGCTGAAGATTTAGGGATTCTTACGGAATTTAAACATGATTTTTTAGGTGATGATATTAACCCGGTTTTGACTCTGAATTCTGCCTTATCTGATTTTGGTAACGGCTTAGGTTTACCGGGTGGTATTCTGGATATCTGGCATGGTGATTCAAATGTTCAAATAGATATCTCAGACCCTTCAATTGTCACCGTACAGGATTTTATCAATGCCATAAGTCTAACCGGGCTCGATATCGAAGCATCTATAAATGCTGCCGGTACCGGTATTCAGATAGTGAATAACGATCCCTACCGATCATTGACGATTGAAGACGGTGGAGATGTTCCGGTCGCAAAAGAACTTGGTGTATATGGTTCATCAGATATGGTCGGATCATTTTTTGTTCTGGGAAATGCCTTGAAAAATGATGACCGCGAAGCTGTCGGACTGTTGATAGAAAACTTCGATGAAATCATTAACAAGTTGCTAAGCAAAGTTGCCGTAACTGGATCTAAAGCAATTCGATTGGAAGAAACAAAAAACAGATTGATGTCACAGGAATTGATCTTTACAGAACGACTGTCCGAAGTTGAAGACGCTGACATGACGAAATTGATCACCGACCTCTCAACTTACGAAACAAATTATCAGGCAGCACTGCTCGCAGCTGCTAAAATTATACAACCATCATTATTGGATTTTTTAAGATAGCTTCTATATAAGAGGAAATGGATATGATAGTACAAAGTTTACGTTTAGGAGAAATTGAGATTCCCGAAGAAAAATTGATTTATATGGAGCGGCCAGTTCTTGGTTTTGAAGATTATAAACAGTTTTGTCTGATCGAGATCGATGAGTTTAAACCATTTTTATGGCTGCAGTCTACAGAAAAGCCGGCAGTTGCATTTTTAGTCGTTAATCCAAAAATATTTGTCAGTGACTACAAAATAGAAATCAACTCCAAAGAGATCGCAGAGCTTGACATAGAAAATGTTAACTCTGTTGAGACATATGTTGTAGTAACCCTCTCAGACAAAATTGAAAACATGACAATCAACCTGCAGGGACCGATTCTTATCAATACTGAAAATCAAAGAGGTAAACAGCTTGTGCTGGTAAACTCCGATTATGAAGTGAATTATAAATTTATGACTCATACCGTAGAGGAAGAAACGGAAGTCAACAGGGAAGTCCCGGTAGAAGTATAAAAGTAAATCATAAACATAGGATGTGTTATGAAACAGATTACTATCAGTTCATTAAAAAAAGAATTACAAAATAAGAATATCACGCTACAGGAAATAGTAGAACAGGCAAATGTCTATCTTGAATCCAATAATCTAAAATCCGCATACCCGTACTTAATTAATGTCGCGGAATCTAAACTTTCAACATCACAAACAATGGTCACTACCGGTTTAGCTGCTTTGGCACTCGAAAAAAAGCAGAAAGCTAAATCATATTTTGATAAAGCAGTAGAGGATGATCCAACTAACTATGATGCTGTCTATAACTCTGCTCTCATTGATATTGAAAACAAAAAAATAGAAGAAGCTTTTTCAAAAATACGACGTTTCACAACGGAACAGCATGCTACTTCTGATATGTTTAATGATCTTGCGGTTCTGGCAGCAAACCTGCAGAGATATGAAGATGCCTTTTGCTATTGGCAGAAAGCATTGGAGATTGACCCGAATAACTCATTTGCAAGAAATAATGCCTTAACCTGCACATTGGAACAGAATAGACTTGGTGACGGTACTGAACTGTTAAAAAGAAACCTTTCCTCTGAGGATGTATCTCAGAAAACGGTTAGAGAAATTGATCATTGGCAGGAAATTTTACTAAATCCACCGGTTGAAAATTGAAGACTGCAGTATTTAAATGAAAAAAAACAGGAACAACTTACAACAAGCTCTCAATGAAGCTGAAAATTATATCCGAGCTAGCAAAGCTTCCCTTATTCCCGAACTGCTTTCTCAACTGAAAGAAGAGTTGGGCTCTCAGGACGAATATACAATATCCCGCTATTATAGACTCTTAGCTTTTGGGTACGCTCACAGCCA
>QQUK01000135.1 GCA_008501655.1 Calditrichota bacterium | reverse complement strand
AGGAATTGAACAGATTTGACGATATATTTAAGGAGTTATTTTGAATTTTTATTTACCGATTTTGATGGCAGGTCCCGGCCAGGATGGCGGATCAGCTATAGTTCAGCTTGGATTTTTCGCGTTAATCTTTGTAATGATGTATCTATTGCTGATACGTCCTCAGCGAAAAAAGCAGAAAGAACATGACCAGTTATTATCCGAGTTGAAAAAAGGTGACAAAGTAGTAACAACCAGCGGTATGTTTGGTATTATTTTCGCAATTGATGAAGAGCGGAATATGGTAGTACTGAAGATGGGTGAAGTGAAACTTGAGTTTTTAAAATCATCCATTGCCGCTCGGGTAGATAAATAAAATTTTAGGAGTTTTTGTGGCAGTTCGACCAATCGTCATCTACGGTGACCCGGTATTACGGGAAGTCTCAAAAAATGTTGAACATTTTGACGACGAACTAAAAAATTTAGTATCCGATATGGCGGATACTCTTAAAGATGCCAACGGCTTAGGTCTTGCGGCAGTTCAAATAGGTGTACCGTTGAGACTATTTATAGTAGATCTCTCGGCTATTGATATAACTGAAAAATTACGTGTTTTTGTAAATCCGGAAATTTTGGAAACGGAAAATGATTGTGAATACGAAGAAGGCTGTCTTTCATTTCCGGGGATTTACCAGAAAATTATACGACCGGCGGATGTCCGGGTAAAAGCTTTTGATGTCAATGGTGAAGAATTTGAGATGAAAATCTCCGGTATGGCTGCACGCGCAATATTACATGAATATGATCATATAGAGGGAAAGTTGTTTATTGATCATATGTCCTCGATGACAAAAACGATGCTTTCGGGGAAACTTAAAAAATTGAGCCACGCATCATAATTCGTGTAGGGTCTCCTCTACGCCGATTACTTTCAGTGACAAAAAGTCACTGCCGCATTAAAACCAACAATGAAAATCGTATTTATGGGTACGCCAGCGTTTGCCTGCCCTCCGTTGGAGGCTGTGCACAATAGCCGGCATGAAATCTCACTTGTTGTAACCGGTCCGGATAAACAGAGTGGACGGGGACGGAAAGTGCTGTCTACCGATGTAGCCGTGCTTGCTAATAAACTTGGATTACCAACCTCAAAGCCGAAATCATTAAAAGATGAATCGCTGTTTGAAGAGATAAAAGCCCTAAATCCCGATTTGATAGTTGTAATAGCATTCCGAATTCTTCCGAAAAAATTATTCTCTCTGCCTAAATACGGTTCAATAAATATCCACGGCTCGCTTCTTCCAAAATACAGAGGAGCTGCCCCGATAAATTGGGCTTTGATAAACGGCGAAAGTGAAACCGGATTATCAGCTTTTTACCTCAAGCAGCAAGTCGATACCGGTGATGTAATCGGACAGGTCAAAGTTAAGATTGAAGAGACGGACAATTTTGATTCACTCTACGCTCGGATGTCTGCTGCCTCTGCCCCGTTTCTCATAGAGATGCTTGATGCTATCGAAAAGGGTAATGCAAAAGCGATTGAACAGGATGAATCTTTGGTTTCTCAGGCTCCGAAAATCACACCGTTTGATGCATTGATTGATTTTGGTTTCCCGGCTAAGAATGTAGTCAATTTTGTGCGGGGTCTTTCAACAAAACCGGGAGCATATACAAATTATAAAGATAAAAAGATTAAGATTTTAGCATGCGACAAATCGGATGAAGCCGGTGATGGAAATACACGACCGGGGACTATTATCCGCAATAGAAAAAAATTACTGGTACAATGTGCCAATTCGGCAATCGAAATCAAACAGGTCATTCCCGAAGGGAAAAAAGTGATGGACGGAGTCTCGTTTTTAAACGGCTTCAAACCGGAAATTGGTGACCTTTTTGGCGATATGTCAGAAGAAAGTTTAAAGTAGTATGAAAAAAGAAATTATTATTAACTCCACAGAATACGAAACCAGACTTGCTATCTTAGAAGATGAAAGAATGGTTGAGTTTCAGGTTGAGCGTAACGATGCCAACCGCATTGTGGGAAATATCTACAAAGGGAAAATCAATACGGTTCTCCCGGGAATGCAGGCTGCATTTGTAGATATCGGAATGGAAAAAGCTGCCTATCTGCATTCATCGGATGTCGGCAAAGAGTACAGCTCCAAATACGGTGACCTGGATGATGAAGAAGAAGCACCGGCAGAAATTATTCGAAAATCCCGCAGGCAGGGAATCGAATCGGTCTTGTCCAAAGGACAGGAGATTTTAGTTCAGGTTATCAAAGAACCGATTTCCACCAAAGGTCCCAGAATTGCTACCGAAATTTCAATACCGGGTAGGTTCTGCGTGTTAGTTCCGGATGATGACCATATCCGCGTTTCTAAGCGAATCTCCAACTGGCAGGAACGGAAACGGCTGAGAAAAGTCGCCGCACCGCTTCGACCGGAAGGATTTGGTCTTATTCTCCGTACCGAAGCTGAAGGGAAAGAGGAAAAAGAATTACGGGATGATGTCAAACGTCTGTTGAAACATTGGTCAAAGCTGAAGAAAAAAGCGGA
>QQUK01000324.1 GCA_008501655.1 Calditrichota bacterium | reverse complement strand
CGGTTAGATTGATAACACCCGGATTTAAATTCAGGCCGCTTGTCTCAAAAAGATTTTCAATCACCGTATTATTGGAAATCAGTCCGTCATTTGTAACATTGAACTGAATTGAGTTGTTAGCTTCTGAAACTATGGCATTTAAATTTGTAATTCCGTTCGCCGTCAAACCATTATTAATAAGCGTTAAAGCATCATCAACAGTAACAGCACCGGAAATATCAATACTGGCTGATATACCTCTGTTGACATCTTCTATCGTAAACAGTCCGGGAGCCAGCGAAATGCCATTACCATCGTGTAAATCTGCAAGTAATGTAGTTCCGGTGACACCGACATTGAGGTCGGAATCTTCTCCGAGAGTCGAAAACTGATCAAGGAAAACATGATTTCCGGTTGTATTCACCCCCATCCCGATACCTGATTCAATATTATACTTTATGATACCTTCATCCCCTTGAAATACTACACCATTTGAACCACGACTGAGTGCAGGAACATCAGTAGAATATCCCGAAAACAAATAACGTCCTTCAATTTGTGTGTTTCCAAGCTGAATAATTGAATCAATTGCCTGCTGTATCTGACTGGCAGTAGCTGTACGCGCTTCGGTACTTATCGAATCATTTGCCATCGAGACAGCTAAATCTTTAGCTGTGGAAGCTGCCTGATTTAATTCATAGATAACATCCTCGGTAGTACGGACCCAATTGTCAGCAGAGCCAATATTTCCCAAAAACTGTGTAATCTGCGAGAGTTCATCCCTGTAATCAAGATCTTTGAGGATACCGATTGGATCATCAGACGGTTTATTAATCTGACGTCCGGTTGACATCTTGGTCTCTAATTCAAAAAATCTGTTCAAAGATCTTTGGGTATTGAATAAGACCGAATTCGAGATCATATTATTTGTTACACGCATACGAAACTCTCTTGGTTACTGGTTTTTCCGTTTATCCGAAGAAGATTTCTTCTTCTTATCCTTGTCCTTATAATCAATTGAAGGAGCATTGACGTCTTCGTCCTGACTTCCTTTAATTTTATTTTTTATAAGGTCAACCATTCCTTTTAAATCCTTTGTGATTGAACCTGATGCTTTCCGATTCTCTTCCTGTATCTTCACGTAAATTTCTTCACGATGGACAACAACGTTCATCGGTGCATCAATTCCAATTCTTACCTGTCTTCCGTGAATTCCTAATACCGAGATTTTGATATCTTCACCGATATTTATTGATTCACCTAACTTCCTTGTTAAAATCAGCACTTTAAACCCTCCTTGGTTTGTATGCCGTAATATGTTAAATGTTTATTTTCTTATTTTATCTGCCTACAATTCCCATACCATGAATCACGGTATCTAATGCCTGGTCCATTGTAGTAATTACTCTTGCAGCAGCATCATATGCCTGCTGGTATTTTATCATATTTGTCATCTCTTCATCCAGCGAAACACCCTGCACAGATTGTCTTGAGCTTTCGATCTGGTTAACGAGAAGACTATAATTTTCAGCAAAAGATATAGCTGATTTTGTCTCTACACCGACCCTGCCAACAACTGAATTATAGAAATCATTCATAGTCGTTGTATCATCGACCATAACAGTCTGATAGCGGAGATCAGCTATCTGAAGTGCCAGTGTATTATCACTTTCCAACCCTGAGGTTGAAGCTGTTATATTATTTAAATCGTTTAAAATTTCCTGATTTATTGTAATGCTGAAAGCATCAGAATTATTCGGGTTAAAGAAATTAATACCGGTAGAACCGTCTGTAGTGGTACCGGTTGAATGTAAAGCATTGACCTGTTCAACCATAGTCTGTGCGAGAGAATCAAGCTGGGCTTTGTACGAGTTAATGATCTTATCTCTGGAATCAAACACAGCTTTTAACTCACCGGACATATTTTTCAACTGTATATCGGTGTTTTGCCAGACCAACTGGTTTGTCGGCTGACCGTTTTTATTAACAACTTTGTTTTCAAGCGGAATTGCATCATTTCCATTGACAATTGACATAGCTCCGACATAAACAACAAGTTCACCACGTTCATTCTCATGACTATTGATATCAACAAGCTGAGAAAGGTCATCAAGAATCAGATCCCGTTTATCACGAAGATCGTTTGCATTTGCATTGCCGACTTCCATTCTCTGAATCTCTCGATTGAGATGAGCAAGCTGCTGGGTCATCTGGTTGATTTCACCGGTATAGTTTCTCATGTCGGCATCGATTGCATTTCGCAAATCGGTTAATTGCTGAGAAAGTTTATGAAATCCGTTTGTCATCTGTTGAGTTACTGATACAAGGGAATCCCGTGCTGAAGATGAATCCGGACTTTGGGAAAAACTATCCCAGGCATTCCAGAACTCATTGATATGGTCCGAGAGGGTGTTGTCGTTCGGCTCATTAAATAAAGACTCTACCTGAGAGAATATTTTCTGTTTATAATTCCACTCACCGAGTGATTTACTTTCCTGGCGATACTGCTCTGTTAAAAAGAGGTCACGAATATGGTCGACATCTGAAACTGTGACACCGGTTCCG
>QQUK01000371.1 GCA_008501655.1 Calditrichota bacterium | reverse complement strand
TATATATGAAAAAAACAATCCGGATAAAGCGGTACTTTTCTTAGATACTATCTTGTGGGACGATCCGCATTATCAACCCGATTATAAAAAAGCTGAACGGGGACTATCCTGGGGATACCTTTTAAAAAATTCCGAGTTGAGACCGGATCTTGCGAAAAAATATTTTGAACGAAATGCCAGAAGTGATGATAACAATGCCTCGCCTCTATATAATCTGGCTCTGCTTTTTATCGATAGTAATCAATTGGATTCAGCCCGTCATTATCTGAAAAAAGGATTTTTTATAACTCCTGATGATCCGAAATATTTTGCTAAATTTTCTGAGTTAGAAAGTAGCCAACACAATTATTCTCTCGCTGAAAAATATGCAATTGAGGCACTGAAGATTGATTCGAACTATCCACCGGCACTGACAACTATGGGAATAGCCTTAAGTTCTCAAGGGAAAAAGGAAGCATATTTGTATTTATCAAAAGCTTACCGCATTAAACCAAAATCGTTTGAGCATACCGTAAATCTTGGGATTTATTTTTCGCAATTTGTAAATATTGACTCAGCTTATTATTATTTTACTGAATCTTTACCGTTCTCTCCTGTGAAACAGAAAGAAGCAATATATGGAAGCCTGATAACCCTGGCAGTTGCTAAAGAGCAAAGAGATATCGCAGTAGAGTACTTTGAAAAATTAACTAAGGAATATCCAAATTCACAATTGATTGTTAAGAAAAAAAAGGAATTAGGTATTTAGGTTACCCGGCTAATATTTTGTATTCTTTGATACGGTCAAGTCGGAATGTCCGCTCAGAACCAACCCGCTCACAATATGCTATAATATAATAAGTCTCACCGAGTTTATGAACCTCACGGGGTTGAATCGTTCGAATATTCGATTCCCGGGTTGGATGGTAATAATCGATTTCAAGACGCGATTTATTATCTATTGCATAATTGATATCAGAATACTCAGAAGGTAGGGATGCTATTTCATCGGTAATATCCGACATGCGGTGAATGGTAAATCTTTCAATGAACTGATCTAACGATGAAATATCTGCAAACTGTTCCGATGCTTTCCTGAATAGATAATAAACATACCGTGAATCAGAAAGGGCTCTATGGTCCTGCGTCTGCGAAAAGCCGAATTTTTTTATCAGATTCAAAAGGGAGTAAGAAGGTAAACCGGGGAAATATGTTTTACAAACATCAATTGTGTCAATTATGAGATTGTCCCCGAAACTCATCTTTTCGCGATTGAACGATGAACCTAAAAAGGAGATATCAAACGGAGCGTTATGAGCTATCAGGATTGCATCCGGAGGGCAGAAATCAACAAACTTTTTAAGCACCGGTTTTGTTTTAGGAGCATCTTTGACCATATCGTTCGTGATTCCATGGATTTCCATGACTTCTTCGGGGATTTCCCGTTCAGGGTTTATCAAGGAATCAAATGTCCCGATTTCACCTAATCTCAGGGAAAACTTAACTGCAGAGAGTTCAACCAGCCGGTTTATAGGTGCCCACATACCGGTTGTCTCCGAGTCAAAAGCTATAAAAGTCTGGTTGTAAATAAAGTCAGCATATTCGATTTCATTCATCTGTTGAAATAAGCGATATTATTTTTGTTTGACAAGCTGTTTTTATCGCTTATCTTTGAAATCAGAGATTCATATAGGAGTTAACGGTGTATAACATATCCAAAAAACAGATTCATATTAAACCAGAAACAAAAGTAATGACCCGTTATACGCCAACATCTGCCTCCGGCCTTCAGGATACATAGTATTCAGGTATCATCTCTAAATCACTGATTTTATAATTCTTAACATAGATATAATTATTAAGGAGTTTATCATGGCAATCATATTAAATGGTTCCGGTTTGACAATAGATAGATTAGTCGCAATCGCAAGAAATAATGAAAAAGTTGAACTTTGTCCCGATGCTCTGGAGCGAATGAAAAAATGCCGGGCAATGCTGGAACGTAAAATTGAAGCAAAAGAAATTATGTACGGGGTGAATACCGGGATTGGAGAATTTTCCGAGGTTGTTCTCTCTGATGAACAGGTAAAAGATTTTCAAAAATATCTGATTTATAATCATTCTGCAGGTATCGGCGACCCGGCACCGATTGAATATGTTCGAGGAGCAATGGCTGCCAGAATTAATGTCCATGCCCATGGTAATTCTGCGGTACGGCCGGAGATTACTCATACCCTTGTAGATATGTTGAACAAAGGTGTCACACCATTTGTCTGCCAGAAAGGCTCTGTCGGCGCCTGTGGTGATTTAGCTCCTATGTCCCAGATTGCCCTTCTGATGATGGGTGAAGGGAAAGCATATTACAAAGGGGAACTTCTTGAAGGTAAAGATGCGATGGATAAAGCAGGTATTCCTATCCCTGGATTACAGGCACGCGATGGTCTGGCAACAATTAACGGTTCAAACGTTTTGACAGCAATGAGTGCAATATTTTTATATGATGCCAAAAACTGGCTGAAGCAGGCTGAGATAGGGGCAGCGATGTCTCTCGAAGCACTGAAAGCTAA
>QQUK01000302.1 GCA_008501655.1 Calditrichota bacterium | reverse complement strand
GTCGAGCCATCCGCATCGGCGGGGACGTCCGGTTGTGGCACCGTACTCGTCGCCTTTACGGCGGAGTTCTTCACCGGTTTCATCAATGAGTTCGGTCGGGAACGGTCCGGCACCAACACGGGTTGTGTATGCCTTGACGATGCCGACGACTTCATCAATCATTTTTGGTCCGATACCGAGTCCGGTAAAAGCACCACCTGCGGTTGTGTTTGATGATGTCGCAAAGGGATAGGTTCCCAGATCAACATCAAGCATCGAACCCTGGGCACCTTCGTACAGAATTGTCTTTCCATCTTTATATGCATTGTGCAGATAGAGAGAGACATCGGTTGCCATCTCTTTGAACATCGGAGCGAGCTCCATCAGTTCATTGAATGTCCGTTCGATATCAGCGCGTTCATCTTCGGAACCGTCAAAGTATTTTGACTTGATGGTTTTTTGATACTCAAGCCGTTTTTTGAGTCTGTCCGGTGCAAAGAGGTCGGCAATTCGGATACCGTTACGGGCGACTTTGTCGACGTAAGCGGGACCTATACCTCTTTTAGTGGTACCGATTGAGGCGGTACCGCGGTTGGTTTCTTCGACTGAGTCAATCAGTTTGTGGTAAGGAAGAACTAAGTTTGCTGCTGCGGAAATATAAATTCTTCCTTTGTAGTCGATTCCCTGCGAGGTGAGAATATCGAGTTCCTCTTTAAATCCAAAAGGATCGAGAACTACCCCGTTCCCGATGACACAGATTTTTCCGGGATGAATTATACCGGATGGAATTAAATGTAAAACATATTTGGTCTCACCAACGATGATAGTGTGACCGGCGTTTGCACCGCCCTGGAAACGGGCGATAATGTCAGCATCGGATGCAAGAAGGTCAACGATTTTACCTTTGCCTTCATCACCCCACTGACATCCTACTACAATTTTGTTTTTTCCCATACAAATCTATAGTTTTAAGGTTCAATTTTTCATTACTAATAATTCTTTGATGCCTTTGGTCAATTCGTCTTTTCCGGTTCCGTTTACTGTTGAGAAAGGTATCGCCTGTAAGCCGTAGTCATTTTTAATCTGGAAGACTTTTCTGTTAATTTTATCACGGGTCAGTTTATCAGCTTTGGTCAATACCGGAATACAGGGGAGATTGTTTTCAACAAGCCAATCGAGCAATTGAATATCTTCGGTATTCGGTTCCCGGCGGATATCCAGAAGGAGCATCAGACCGACTAAATTATCCGATTCAGCCAGGTAATCATTAATTAATTCACCCCATGAATCCCGTTCTGTTTTGGAGACTTTTGCGTATCCGTATCCGGGAAGGTCGACATAGTAGAACTTATCATCAATTAAGAAAAAGTTTAAAGCTCTGGTTTTACCCGGGGTCTGGGATACTTTGGCGAGTTTTTTTCTTCCGGTCAGTTTATTCAGCAAAGATGATTTTCCCACGTTTGACCGCCCTGCAAATGCTATATGAGGGCGATTATCTTTTGGAAGCTGTGATAATTTATAAAACGAACCGATAAATTTACATTCTTTATTTTTCAAAATTCTAAAACTAATAAACTTTCTATATACTCGGACGGTTCTCAATTGAGCGTTTTGCTGTTTGTTTGACATACGGTGATTTGACAAAGGCTAAATTGAGTACGTCTTTAATCGTTTTCACATAATGCAGAACCAATCCGTCGAGGAGTTCATCGGGAAGTTCGGCTATCTCTTTTTTGTTTTTTTCCGGCAGAATAATTTCTGTAATGCCGATACGTTTTGCTGCAAGGAGTTTTTCATTCAGTCCGCCTATAGGGAGGACATCGCCGGTTAATGTAATTTCGCCGGTCATGGCTACATCAGTCCGGACAGGAATATCAATGAGTGACGAAAGAAGGGCTGTTGTCAAAGTAATACCTGCCGAGGGTCCGTCTTTCGGAACGGCACCTTCGGGAATATGAACATGCAGTTCGAGTTTTTCATAAAAGTCAGCATCGAGTCCGAATTTGTCACGGTTGTTGCGAATGTAGGAGAGAGCTGCAACCGCTGATTCCTGCATCACGTCACCAAGGGAACCGGTCAGGGTCAATTTGGATTTGCCGTACATAGGGACAACTTCAACCGGGAGGGTTTCACCGCCAAGCTGTGTCCAGGCAAGCCCGACGGCATAGCCGACGGTTGGTGAAGATTTAATATTGGTATCGGTATACTTGGGAACACCGAGCAGTTTGTGAACTTTCGGTTTGGTGATCGTCAGTTTTTTAATACGTTTTCCGGAAGCAATGTCAACGGCAAGTTTCCTAAGGATTGTATTTATCTGACGTTCAAGTTCCCTGACGCCTGATTCACGGGTGTATGAACGAATAATTTCTTTGAGTGCGTTATCTTTGAACTCAACTGTGAGTTTTTCCAATCCGAGATCTTTAATAGATTTTGGAATCAGGAAATTTTCTGCGATAGCCTGTTTTTCAAAGTCAAGATAACCGGGGAGGCGGATAATTTCCATTCTATCACGAAGTGCTTCCGGGATTGTTGCCATCGAGTTCGCGGTTGTGATAAACAACGTGTCAGATAAGTCATAATCGACTTCGATATAGTTATCGGCAAAGGTTGAATTCTGTTCCGGATCTAAGACTTCAAGAAGAGCTGATGCCGGGTCACCGCGGAAGTCTTTCCCGATTTTATCAATTTCATCTAAGAGGAATACCGGGTTTGAAGAACCGGCTTTTTTTATAGATTGAATGATACGTCCGGGGAGAGCACCGATATAGGTTCTTCGATGTCCGCGGATTTCAGCTTCATCATGTACTCCGCCTAAAGACATCCGGACAAATTTTCGACCCATTGCACGGGCGATAGAACGACCGACGGAAGTTTTTCCAACACCGGGAGGACCTACCAGACAGATAATAGGACCTTTGACTTTACCGGCTAAGCGGATGATTGCAAGATGTTCAATGATTCTGCTTTTCGGTTTATCCAATCCAAAATGGTCACCATCGAGAATAGCTTTTACCTCTTTGAATTCGGTTCTGTCTTTTGATGGTTTATCCCAGGGGAGTCCTAACAACCATTCGAGATAAGAACGGATAACGCCGGCTTCAGCAGAATACGGGTGCATCTTTGAGAGTTTAGTGATTTCTTCTTCAGCTTTTTCTTTGACTGCTTTGGGATAATCGTAGTTGTCAATTTTAGCGTAGAGGTCATCGACTTCGGCTGATGGTTCATCAGCCTGACCAAGTTCGTCTTTGATAGCTTTGAGCTGCTGCTGCAGATAGAATTCACGCTGTGAGCGGGACATCGATTCCCGTACTGTGCCGTCTATCTTCTGTTCTATTTTGAGAATCTCAATCTCTTCCCGTAGAATTTTTGATAGAATCTTAAACTGTTCTTTGATATTTGCTTCTTCGAGGACTGACTGTTTGGTGTCTAATTTTTGTAAAATGTGTGCAGCGATGGTATCAGCTTTCTGCTGATGTTCCGAAAGTGATGCCAGTGTCACCAGGACTTCGTCAGGAACTCTCCGGTTCAGTCTGACATACTCGGTAAACTGTTCGACAACTGAGCGGGACAATGCTTCAGCTTCTTTGTCATCATTTTTCTCTTCCAGTACAAGCGGATCTGCAAATGCGAGAAAGTAATTTTTTGCTTTTTTGAGGGTGACGACCTGAGCTCTGACGAGTCCTTCTACAAGAACTTTGAACGTTCCGTTAGGCATTTTCATAACCTGCAGAACACGGGCAATAACACCGACTTTGTAGAGGTCATCTGCTTTTGGTTTATCGACCGAAGCTTCCCGCTGTGAAAGAAGCAGAATCTGTTTATCGTCGCCCATCGCTTCATGGAGGGCGTTGATAGTGAATGTTCTGCCGATTAACAGGGGGTAAATCATATGGGGAAAAACGACCACATCACGCAGTGGGATAACCGGCAAATCTTCTTTTAATTCTATTTTTTCATCATTATGTGTAATAATCATATTCCAGGTAAATCCTTTATTTTAGGCATACCTTATAACATAGCTATTTTTTCTGAGATGGTAAATGAATTTTTAGGGATTCTGAGAAAAATGTGAATTTCTAACAGTTATTGGTGACTGCTCAAAGTCAATACAAGCCAGAGGATTATAAAAAGCAGTGCCAATACACTGAGTGACAAATATTTGCGGGGGTTGTTCGGAGCTGGTTTAAATGGAGAATAATCCTCTATATTTTGGTCAAAAAGAGCTACTTCGTTGATAGTTGCCAGAAGTTCCCCGCCGGTTGCAAAACGGTCAGTCGGGTCTTTGGCAAGCATCTTACCTAAAAACAGCGAATAGATACCCCGAACCTGATCCGGTTGTATAAGTGCAAAATCAGGCGGTTCGGTTAAAATCGCCTGAGTAGTTTCCTCTTCGTTGCTTCCGGTAAAAGGTAGACGATTTGTGAGGATTCGAAATGCAATAACTCCCAGAGCAAAAAAGTCTGATTTGTTGGTCGGTTCCCGGTTTAGAATCTGTTCCGGTGCGATGTAATGATATGCTTCATACGGAACGACAAATTCGGGAGTTTTCTGGAAATTTTTAAAAGGTGAAAGACCGGGGTCTGTAATAATCGGCTCAAATGTATCTGATAGAATAATGTTTGAAGGTTTCAGGTTTCCATGGATGAGATTGTTTTTATATAGCTCTATTAGAGCTGCTGCGATTTTCTTAAAAAGATAAAAAAACCGCTCTTTGGGAAATTCAGATTTTACAAGGAGTTCGGACAGCGGTCTGCCTTCAATATAATCGGAAACAATCAGGATCGAATCCTGATAATGTTCAACAGTATGGATTCTGGAGAGATTCGGATGTTTGATATTTTCATAGAGTTTGATTTTATCAAAATCTCTCTGAATATAACTGACCGGATTAAGAAGTTTTACTGCTACCTGACATTTTTTTTCTGTATCCCAGGCTTTGTAAATTGTTGAGCCGATTCCCTGTCCGATTTGGTGAAACGTCTCATACTGATGTATCTGTTTTATCTCCATATATATTAATAACGGAAGAAATGGTTAACTTCTTGAGGAGAAAAACGATATTTATCTTATTGGGAGGCAAAGAAATAGCATTTTATGAGGACTGTTTGATAAGCTCAGAGCGACAAAATCGTTACTATTTCTTTTTCATCAGATAGAGAATACGGTCTGATTCGTTAATATGTTCTTTTTTCAGGATTTCAAACCGGTTGGAAAAAGTCAGTTCGAAAGTATTCAGATCGTAATCTGTAAATATATCTTCCCGGGAGGAAAGAAGGATTTGTACCTGAGAATCAGATTTGGGGACAAATTCTATGATCAGATAACTGGATGTAAGAGATGCAAACATGTCGGAGATTTTTTCAAATGGAAGGTTGTTTGAGATGGCCAGGTGATGTATGAGTGCAAGAGCAAGGAGACAGTCGGTATTGGCTCTTTTTATAAATGATTCCCGTTCTTCATTTGCCCAGCCGATTGCCGGGGAAGGATTGGTAAGGTTCAAAAGAAGGGGAGTGATATATCGATTGTTTTCCGATTTACATGTGACGTAATTTTTTTCAACCGCATTCGGGTCGATATCACAGGCGTAGACGACTCTTTTGTTGTCCGATGCAATTCGTGAAAAATGTCCATCGTTAGCACCGAGGTCAAAAACTGATTGAGGATTGGTGTCACTTACGAATTTTTTTACCAGCTCTTTTTTATGCAAAAAACTTTTTTCTGAATAGTTTGTGTTTTCATAATATTTCCCCCATTCGGTTGATTGGCGGTTGAGGTTGAGATTATGGATTGCTTTAGTGAGAGAATCTACTATTCCGGTGAGTGCCTGTTTGGATATTTTCCGGGATGTATGTTTTACCGGTTTGTCAGCGTAGTGCGTTTGTGATTTGGCGTGGAGATGAATATGAGTCAGCAGAGAAAATTTAAATTTGGTTTTGACCGGAAGAAGTTTTGAGGTCAGGTCAAGGGGGATGCCATCGATATATTCTTTCAAAAGTGCATTGAGTCTGATATCCTTGTATGCCATCAAAGCAAGCGGTGCGAGGAAATGCTGGCAGAACTGTTTGTAGGCAACCCACGGAGAGCCTTCGGAATATTTTTCAAAAGATAATGTGTCGATAAAAATCGGTTTACCGTTTGCAAACTGAATATTGTAAGCCGATGCATCTTTGAGGGACATACCGTGTTCAAGGGCGATTTTTTGAATTGTCAACGTTGTGAGGGCGGCATCTTTGAGCATGGAGAATGACCATTCGTACGGGTAGGAGATAAAGTCGAGTTTTTCAGGTTGAATGATTTTGTAAGCGATGTCCGGTTGCGGGGGAGTGAGGTCGGAGTCAGTATGTTTAATAAGCAGATTTTCGGTTGTAAGTTTTTTTAAGAGACCGGAGGAGTTGAGCAGGTCGAAATTTTCTTTGTATGATTGGTTGACTTGTCTGAAAACATTTCCATCAGATGTGAAGACAAAACCACTTGGGTCGCGGAACGAGGCTGAGTTTTTTTTGTAGTCTTTGGTCATAGAGGTAATGTAGGGAAAAATTAAAAAAGATAAAGTAAAAAGCTGTCAGGCGGAACGCCTGAAGTTACAGGAGTTTGAAGGGCAGATGAGGGCGTCTGCCGCCCACCAGCAGTCAGGAAGGGGTTCCTGACTGCGCAAGTAAACGATAAAGTTGAAAGCTACTGTTGATGTTTAAAATTTAGTTGAATAAGTTTTAACTTTTATTTTTTTTAAAGTTTTTATATTATTAAAAATAAACCGGGATTATTTTTAAAAGGGCAGATTATGAAGATTTATCAAATAGCTTATGTAGTAGTTATATTATCCTGTGGAATTTTTATCAATAAGTCTTCTTCAGAACAGATTACAATATCTGATATCCCTTACTCAAATTGGATATTTTATCGGGATGTCTCAAGTCATGCGTTGGTATCTGTTGATACGACCCGGCAAAATCTTTATCTGCATAGATTTGACAGTACCGTTTTGCACATTCCGTCTTCTGAAAATCATGTATATATGATGACGCAACTATGTGAAAATCGGGGTCTGTTTCTTGCTGGAAAGTTTCAGGATAAATCAAACTATCATTATTCTCTGTATGATTTTAACGGGAATTTGTTACATCCGCAGTTTGAAGTACCATATCTGCTCAATTTATCTCAGAATGGAGAATATTATCTGACTCGGTTTGATGTCGGGTATGCAACAAACAGACCGGCACTTATTTCTCTCCGTGGAGAAACGATGTTTGAATTTGTACCTGAATATGAGACAGGATGGGATTTAAAAGAAATCGATTCTACGACAGTTCTCTTTCGGGATGGGGGAAAGATATATATTTATAATGTATCTGATTTCTCATTAGTTGATGTCATTGATACCGGTGTTGATAATCTGGAATATGTTCCATCCAAGTCGATTGTTACCGGTAACCGGTATTATGGTTTTCGGACGTATGCTGAAATTATTATAGTCGATTTGCACAGCGGGAATGTAAAGGCTAAGCTACCGAAATCGATGCAGAATAAGATGTACAGAAATCCAGGTATCCTAATTGATGCCGAGCACCAGCGATTGCTTTTGTTTTATTCATCAATATCGTCGTCGATGGTGGAAATATATTCTTTTGAAAAATCAAAACTGAAACTTATTTATCAGTTTGAAATATTGATACAGGATATAACCGGATTTTCTGAAGAGTTGTCGTTTGTGCATAAAGGTTTTTATATTCTGAATTTTTACCGCTCGCGAAACCCGGATGTCTATCGTTCAATGATTATAACTTTATTACAAGATGAACAGACTCCGGAACTGCTTCCCGGGATGCTTTTTCCAAAACCGGATGGAAGCGGGGAGTTGATGCAGATTTCATTAGTGAATCATACGTTAAAAATTATGGATTTTATTGATATAGAATAATTTGTCAGGGGGGATGCCTGACGGCGCATGAGTTTGAGGGGCAGACGAGGGCGTCTGCCCCCCACTATAATTCGTATTATTTATTGGGGCACACTTCGACAAGCTCAGTGTGACTATGTTATACGATTCATTGCGTTAGAATAGAACTACCAGCTTCCGCCGCCGCCACCTCCGCCGCCACCGCCGGAGAAGCCGCCGCCACCACCACCGGAGAGACCGGAACTTCGCGGAGCGGAAAATGTCGTCGACCCGAGGGTGCTTGCAGTTGTCTCAATCGCTTTGGAGAACATGACCGGATGGAATATCGGCATATGATAACTGGAAACATACCATTTCGGTTGGTCCTGTTCGATGCCGTCGAAAGCTTTCGCCCAGAGTGAAACGACATCGAGAGCGATAGCATAGGGGAGATATTTACTGAATAGCTGTTTATCGTTCATCCGTTCCAGTTTATCTTTTTCAGCCCGCTGTAAAAATTCCTGAAAGCCGAGTGTATCGGAGAGGGCGGTTGCACCGGCTCTTGTTTTAGCCGGCATCGATTTAGAGAAGAGAAACATCGGAATCGAAGTCAGTATTGCGATAAAGACCGCTTTGATCTGATAATCAAAATCAACTAAGAAAAAGAGTGCCAGAAGTGTGAAGATGAGTGTAACAAAACCATAGCCTACATACTTATAGATGACTGTTAGTGGTGATGATTTAAAATATGATTTTTCGACAAGTTGTTTATATACGGTTTTCCGTAATGTATAGATATGTTCAAAAAATTTCCCTTTTAAATCTGAAATCAGAATTGTATTCGACCCGTCTTCAAACAGGGCTACTAACAGCAGTGTTTCATACGAAGTAAGTTCACTGTCGGCATCTTTCAGTTTTGTCAGTTGATAATCGGATTTTTTGATAAAGAACACTTCTTCGGTTTTATCTTCGATATTGATATATCCTTTGACGGCAAGTCCGATAATCGAAGCTGACATATCCCGCTGGTCGAACGATTCGTCGATGAGAGTTCCCAGTTCAGCCGGAGTCAGTTGTTTTCCGTTGTATGAGGGTGGTTCGTACTGGACCATAACGGCGGCTCTGGTTTTCGGATCGCGACCATGTCTCCGCCAATGAATAAACATAAAAAGTAAAGAGAGGACCGGTAAGAGAAAAAAGATGTTCTCTTTGAGATTCGTCCGCATCATGAATTTTTCAAAATCTGATGGTTCAGCAATAATCCCTTTTTCCCAGCCGATTGCAATAGTAAGTCCTTCGTATGGTTTGAGAGCATCAAATGTAGAAAATCTGACCCCACTACCTAAATCTGCCAATACATATTCATTTATATCGCAGTTTGATTCCGATGATCCGTATCTTCCGGTGTAGCAGTCATACTGGAGTTGTTCTACCTTTTCCTCTGTAATAAATGAAACAGTTGCCGTTGCTTTTTCAATGGTCGCATCCCAATAGGTACCGGTTACATTCCAGTAGAGTTCATCATGGTCATCAAAAAAGAGCAAGGCGTTTTTAACTTCGTATCTGATTTTGTAATATTGAGTACCGCGGACATAGATGTCTGCATCACCGATACGGATATTGACAACATTGCCGGTTTTAGAGATTTTGGTCGTAAGTTTTTTATCGTTGTTGTCGGTAACGGAGAGAATATCGATTGGCATCTTTTTTGTATCGCCAAACTCATCTTTGTACTTGTACGGGATCTCTCTGAATATACCGTGTCTTGATGTGTGAAAAAAAACTTCGATTGTTTCAATGACATACAATTTCCCATTTTCATCAATTTGTAAGTGAACATCAAAATTTTTAATAGTAAAATCTCGAGCGGAGAGAGGTGCTGCTGTTATTGTGATGAAACATACGAATAATAGAACAATCAATCTTCCGATTTTTTTCATGCTGCCTCCCATTTTTATTATGAAAAATCCGGTTTAATCGGTTTCCGCTCATCAGTTGAATCGAGTTCAAAAAACTCACGCTTTTTGAAACTGAACATATTGGCAACGATGACTGATGGGAATGTTTCCGTTTTGATATTGTAATCACGAACGACCGCATTGTAATAGCGGCGGGCATTTTCGATGTCATCCTCAAGTTGTTGGAACTGACTTTGAAGCTGGACAAAGTTTGTATTTGCTTTCAGCTCCGGGTATGCTTCAGCAACGGCAAAAAGCGATTTGAGAGTATCTTTGAATATGTTCTCCTGTTTGGCAGCTTCGGCCGGTGTTACCGCTCCCATGGCTGCGGAGCGGGCAAGGGTGACTTTTTCGAACACGGACGACTCATGTTTGGCGTATCCTTTGACGGTTTCGACCAGAGAGGGGACGAGGTCGTAGCGTTTTTTGAGCTGGACATCGATATCCGACCATGATGATTCAGCGGTGGTACGGAGTTTGACTAATGAGTTGTATATGGTGACAAATACAGCACCAACGACAAAAATCAGACCAAGAATGACTAAAGTTGACATATT
>QQUK01000052.1 GCA_008501655.1 Calditrichota bacterium | reverse complement strand
CAGCTGGGTTTCGTTACCGGTAAAATGAATAAGAATATCCACATCGGCGCCAGATGCAGCGGTTGCATTTTTTGTACTTCCGAAAATGTATATATCTTTGACGCCGAATTTATCTCCATCAAGATTACTTGCAAGATTTTCAGTCATTTGATACCGCCATTTCCAACTCATGTCCTGCGTCGGTTCATCAAAAAACTCAAGTAGCGTCTCTGTCTGAGGATTTCCTTCAGCTCTGGTGAGATATCCGACCGCTTCATCCAGGTCTGCATTCATCAGGATTTTTAAGATTCGACCATTCATCACAGAAGGGATATCAATCAGATAAATAGTGTTTTCTAAAAAGCTGTATTCCGGTAATAGTTTGGCGAGCAGATTATCTGAATATTTTAAAAAGCGTTCATTAAAGATGATATTATCATCATCCGGATATAGCGGGAGATATTTGATTTTTGCTTCGACCAGATCCTGAAAGAAGTGGGTGCCAAAAGAGAGATCCGGTGTGTAGTTTCCTTTTTTCCGCGCAATCTCAATCAAAGCAGCTGTATTATTGATATCTGAATATTTAACTTTTACACCGAGTTTAATATCTCCGCGACTTCCCCAGCGACCGGGTCCCATCAAGATAAACTGCCGTTTGGGTAAAAGTTTATTTAACTTACTGACAGCTCTTCCAACTTCAATCAGATCATTCTGGTTCGAGATATTATTATAACTGTCAGGGTCGATATAAACGATATGGGTGATTTCGGGAACAATACCGTTAGAGATAAATCTATTTGCTGAGAATATTATATTTTTATCAGGGATATCTTTGGGAATCGGCGTAGCGTGAACATCATCCGCATGACTTTGTGCCCGGCATTGAAGGATATAAAGGTTTTCCCCATCGTGTACAAACTCTACATCAACGGCCATTCCCATTGTATCTTCCAGTGTTTCTAAGATTGCTTTGATCTGTCTTTTAAAAGGAGATCTTTCAAACAAACCTGCAAATGTTACAATAAGATCATCATTGTCTAAATCCAGGTTTGAAGCTATTGGTGTTCGAAGATGTTCATTTTCAAAGACAGATACCAAATCTTTTAAATAAGGCATATCATAACCAAACTTTTTAAACAACTGATCTATCTCAATAGTTTCGAAGCTGTTCTTTTTCAGATTGATAACATCGATATATTTTGGGGAATATCGCAATGTATCTTCAATAGAGATGTTAACCCGTAAATCTGGTTGTCCGGGGGCGAACATAATCGGATAATCATTACTTAATCGGTCAACAGCCCGGGTACCAAGACCGGGAACCATGCGGACTAAGCCATCTTTCCTATGTATACGCGGAGACCAGCGAAACTCATTCTGGCTGAAGGCAACTCCGGCAAAAGCCGGGAAGAAATAATCACCTACCTGTTTTCCGACTACCTCCTGAATCATAATTCCCATCTCTTCACCAAAATCTAACAATCCCCGCTCTATACGATATTCAATCGGATCCGGACCGAAAGTGGAAGCATAGACTTCAGCGATGGCATCCATAAGTTCTTCAAGTCTTTTTTCTTTGCTTCCCTGATTTGCGATAAACACCGATTTGTATTTGCCTGAAAATGCAGCACCTACTCTGTCCTCAAGTAAGGAAGAACTCCGAACTATCAAAGGTTTTTCCCCAAATGAATCCAATGCGACTGACAAACCCTGAATCATATCCGGTGGGAACTGGGAGTTTTTAAATGTATAAATTATATGGGGGTATTCAAACCGGACCTGTTCGAGGTCTTTGTACTTTTGTTCAACGATACCTTCCAGATTATTATAATGCATGAAATGAAGGGTCATATCTGAGGTGATATACCATGTTTTAGGAACTTTAACCTGCCCTAACTCTTTATTCTCTTTGGCTTGTTTTTTAATTATTCTGGATGCAAGGAACATGCCGGCCGACTTACCGCCGAGTTTACCATGACTTTCATTAGCAAAGATGAGATGTCTGATTAAATCAAAAAAGTCAGAAATTGTTATGTAATCTTTTGAAATATTCAAGTATTCAAGCTGATCTGATAAGAATCTTCTCACTAATGAAACGGTGATACCTTTTTCGTTCGGAGTTTGAAAAATCTCTTCCTCTGTCATTGTATGATAATAGCGCCTGATAGCATCGGCGACTTCAGATAAGGGGAGGTTCCTGTTGATGACCTGAATAAGAAAACTGAGTTTATCTTCCTGTACCCATTTCTGGATGAGATGGAGCAGTTCTTCGTTGTTTAAGTTGTTTGAAGCTATCATGAATACTTCTTTGGAAAGGTCAATCGGGAATGAAATACCTTTCTTTTTGTACGGGACATTTGATTCCTGAAGTAAATCGATATCTTCGGATTTGTAGATATTGGATGTTTTCTTGAGCAGGTCTTCAGCTTCTTTGACACCGGTCCAGCAGAGATGGTTTAACATTTTTTGAGAAATAGAAATATACAGACTTTTGTCAGTCTGTTTTAACAAGTCTAAAATAACTCTCCATTCACCTCTCCGTTCGTCGGCGAGATCTTTTTTGGCCGAGTTAATCCCCTGAAACACTTCCTTCATCTGTATGTGGAGGAGGAAATTACCGATTCTATCAGCGATAGTACGGGCAAGTTTAACTTCTTCTTTCAGGAAAGGTCCAACATCAGCATTTGGTCTTTTTTCTGTATAGTAAATTTCAATCGAACCAATTATTTTTTCCTGAATTTTGATGTCTGTGTTGAGTACCCATTCGGAGTCTTTAAAATTCTCTGAAGTATATATATGGTCTTCAATGGTTATTTTTACAGTGCAGATATCGACATACTGCCACCCCGGGGGAATGGCTGTTAAGGTGTTTTTGATAACATCATCAACTGTTGCATTCGGTGTATTTATAGCTTCTTCAATGCGATAGAGGCAGTTTAATTCTTTTGCTCGTTCCTGTAGAGCATCGAATAATTTATCAACAGAATTTTTATCAGTCATGATATATGACTCCGGTTTTATTTTTATTATCTGCAATCACAGTCAAAGGATTATTGAGATGCACATGTTTTACAAATTCTGTCTCTGTGACAGTTTGTTGTTTATTCAGCCAATCAAAATCAATAGAGTGTGTACTCTCATGGTGAATAGAAAAAGAGAAGATATTAAAACTTGTCAGGTTATGAAAGAAGTGAGCACCCTGACTGAGATCTACATTCATATCAGGCAGTGTTGCTTCTACAATAATTTTAGCGTTAGAAATCTGACTCCAAACAACAGGAACCCCAAGCCAATGATCGGAGCTTCCCCATCTCCCGAATCCGATAAGGAGGTACTTTTCATTTAACTTCTTAATATTTGTATTTATCTGAGCAACTTCAAGAGCTATTTGTGGTGTCGATTTTGCAGAAAAAATTTCAGGTTTGATATAGACAATATCCCGGATAGTATCAATTACTCCATTCCCCATAATTCTGTTTGAAGAAAGTAAAATTTCAAAACTTTTATATTTATCCAAATCAGCAGATACATCGTTATCTGATACTTTCATTTTTCTGACTTGTAAAAAACCGATTCGTACGTTTTTTTTATCATCGATTGTAACGGCGAACTCAATTTCGACATCGGAAGATAACTTCTTTTTACAAACTTCCATAATTGTTTCAATAATATTGATAAGCGGTATTTCATCTGTTCGGAGTATCGGTCCGAAGTTCAAAACTCTTGGTCCATCATTTCCACACCCGATAACAATTTTATCACTGGCTCCGATATATGTTGAAGCAATATGTTTAAGAGTATCGTCATATTCAGCCTGTTTTAAATCACTTTGGATTAAAAACTCCGCTTCTTTTAAGGGGTCAAAAGCTGCCTGTTTTCCCATATTGACTGCCCAAAATTCTGTTTGTGTTTGTCTCAATAGGTCACTGTTTGAATTATACGGGGGAGGCTGTGTTGGGTATCTGGGTGTGACCGACCATGTTCTCCCGCCATCAACAATAGTTTTACCCAGTCCAAGAGCAAGTTCCACAATTCCATCTTCCGGTTCTGCATGGCCAAAGGGATAATAATTGTAGGTTCTGCCAACACCGGAAATCGTAGGATAATAATTATGGTCATACTTTGTTCCGACGACCTCCTGAATGATCACAGCCATCTTTTCATCGCGGTATGACTTCCCGATAGTCTGCATATAATCTCTTGCTTCTTTAAAATAGCAGGAAGCGTATACAAATTTAATCGCTTCTATCAGTTTTTTAAACCGTGAATCAGCATCGGGCTGGTTATTCGGAATCATTTTTGTGGCAAAGACACCCGCAAAGGGATGGTGCAATGCATCTTCTAACAGGGATGATGATCTAACAGCCAATGGTGTAGTAACTTTTTCTATGAGACCTCTGAGATCGCCGATGTAGTCAGTCGGGAAGCTTGCTTTTTGAAAATAATGAGCAATCCGTTCATCGGTCATATCTGATTCCACAATATCCAACAAATCATTGTTTTCTATAAAGCGATCGAAGATATCGGTGCCGATTACAGTTAAGGTCGGTATTTCAATTGTAAAGTGAGGGAACTGTGATCTATCAATATCTGATAATAATGAATCTTTCATATAAGCTAAACCGGATGCTTTACCGCCGATTGACCCTGTGCCTATAATGGTAAACGTCTCTTCAGAACCAAATAAATCCCGGTCGAATTTTGGTAAACTATTATTCATTAAAATCCTTACTACTCTTTCAGTATAAATATAAGCAATTCAATAAGGAACATAAACACTTAAAAGAAAGACTGCCCGAATAATTTTTCAAGCAGTCTTTCGATGAATGTAAACGATATAGCTGTTTATACCCAGCCGCGTTCTTTACAAGCCTGTGCAACTTTACTGATAGAGATTACATAGGCAGCATCACGCATATACAATTTTCTCTTTTTAGCAAGTTCAGATACAGCTATAAAGGCAGAAGTCATTTTCAGGTCTAATTTTCCAAGGACTTCATCTTTTTCCCAGAAATAATTCATATTGCTTTGTACCTGTTCAAAGTAACTGCATGTTACACCACCGGCATTTGCGAGAAAATCCGGGATGACAAAAATATTCCGTTCTTCAAGAACTCTGTCAGCTGCCGGGGTTGTCGGACCGTTGGCACCTTCAGCAATAATTTTAACTTTCTCTGAGATGTTTTGTATCGTCTCACCGGTTACCTGATTTTCCAGAGCGCAAGGAAGCAGAATATCCACATCCTGCTTAATCCAATCATCTCCCGGGAGGATTTCATAGCCGAGGGATTCTGCTTTACTTTTATCAATACCGCCAAACCGATCTGTTACAGCTAACAATTCATCAATCATAACCCCGGTTTCCCGTTTAAATGTATAAGCAATCTGATCGTTCTGATCCCAGCAGGAGACGCAGACAACTTTACCGCCAAGCTGGTTGTAAAGTTTAATGGCGTACTGTGCGACATTACCGAATCCCTGAACAGCAGCGGTTGTATTTTTAGGATTGATGTCCATATCTTTTAATGCTTCACGGAGCGTATAAATCAAGCCATATCCGGTAGCTTCTGTCCGGCCGAGAGAACCGCCCATTCCAACCGGTTTACCGGTAATAAAACCGGGGAATTTACCGCCGGTGATTTTTTCATATTCATCGAGCATCCAGAGCATATGCTGGGATGATGTCATGACATCCGGGGCAGGGACATCCTGAATAGGACCGACATTTCTGACCAACTGTCTGACCCAGCCACGACAAATCTGTTCCTGTTCGTACATACTGAGGTTGTGGGGGTCGCATATAACCCCACCTTTACCACCTCCGAGGGGTATGTCAACAACTGCACATTTCCAGGTCATCCATGTTGCAAGTGCTCGAACCGTGTCAATTGTTTCCTGAGGGTGAAATCGGATTCCGCCCTTGGATGGACCTCGGGCATCGTTATGCTGAACTCGAAATCCTTTAAAAACTTTATGAGTCCCGTCATCCATACGAATCGGGATGGAAAACTGATATTCACGGATTGGGCTTCTCAACAGCTCACGAGAGCCGGAGTCTAAATCTAAAATGTTGGCAACTTTGTCAAACTGTGCCTGAGCCATTTCAAACGGATTAAATGCTGTATTATTCATATTTTCCTTAAGAAAAATTATGTTTTATTTTATAACATACCTTACATATGTCTTTTAAAGCTCAAAAGCTGAGCTTGTTACTTAATTCACAAATAAATCTATCAGTTTAATTTAAAATGTCAAGAGATATCGGTTAAACTCGTACGAATTTTATTGAATCAGGAGAGCATGCCCAAATATGTTAAACTCTTTAAATATGGCAGGTTTAGTTAACTTCCGTCAAGTATCCGTATGTTGGGTAGTTTGAAGTTGAATTCAGGACGTCCTGCTGAAATTCTGAATTAGCCCCTGAGAGTAATCAAACTTGTACATGATATTCTCATGAGAACAACTGCAAGGTGGGTTGTTTGTCTTTATGTAAATTATGGAGGATTAGTATCCAGTCTGAAGAAGGCGGTTACCATGGTTTGACAATTACAGAAAATATGGTATGTTACTTTTGTACACACTAGAAGTACTATAGCAATTATGAAACTAAAAATATATACATTACTAATACTCTGTCTGCTATTATCAGTTCAAACTGTTCAAGCTGATAATTTTGAGCAAGGATCAATTCAAGCTACAGCTACCGTGATTCCTATGCTTGGAATCAGGCATTCATCAGACTACTCTCAAGCACTGTTGATTACAGAAAAATATGATTCTGAGATTTGTATCCAGGCACCTAAAAATTCGGAATTGTTCATCAGTCTGATAAACTCAAGAAAGAAAATCCATACAGAGATTATCTTAGGTGAAGAACAATCATTGCTAATCAACGACAAAAGATCTGTGATTGATATTATACCGATTGAATTACCGGAATTTGGGACTAAAAAAAGACAGATGAATATAATAACGGTTATGAGAATTGATAATTAAATCACTTAGTTATAATAAAATACAGATTAGTTATTAAATAAAAAAACCCGAAACATGTGTGCTCGCACGTTTCGGGTATTGTTAGATGTAGAAAGAGCATTAATACATCTATGGTTTTGGACTATGAACTCTTCGATTTTGTTGTAAAAATATCTGAATTAACTTACAGAGTATAAGATTTTCATTATCGTACATTAAATTTCAATAAAGAGAATAAGGAGAATGTTTGCAAAATCTATATAATTAGCTATCTTTATAAAAATTAAGGAATTTTTGAATCAATGAATAGAAGCGATTCTGAACTCTGGCAACAGATTTTAGACAATGATAATAAAGCGTGGGGGGAGCTTGTTAATAAATATCAGGCTTTGATATATACTATAATGTTGCGTATGGGATTGTCGATGGCGGAAGCATCGGATTGTTTTCAGCAGGTTTGGTTTCTGCTTTTAAAGAATAAAAATAAAATAGAAAATCCTGACCGGCTCAAGGCTTGGATTGTCACAACAGCCAAAAGAGAAGCACTCAGAGTTAAAAAGAAAGCTGTCGGTGATGTCGATGAATCGGTTTTAGATGTGCAGGCTGATGAAAGAATGATTGCTGATGAACAGTTGGAAGAGCTACAGACGCAGTCAATTTTAGAAAATGGATTAAAAGCAATTGATGAACGGTGCCGGAAACTCTTAAAGGCTCTCTTTTACTTTCCTGAAGATTACAGTTATAAACGGATTTCCAAGGAGCTGAATATCTCTATTAATAGCCTCGGAGCGATACGCCAGCGTTGTTTGGCTAAACTTAAAGAATTGATAGGCAAAGAGATATAGATAATCTGTACGAAAATTAGGGATAGCTGCTCTGTGTAAGTGAATGAAAAAAATGCTAAGGACTAGATAACAATGAAAAACCATCCTGATAGAACAGAACTACTTACAGCGGTGAAATCACCATCAGCAGAGATACATTCACATTTGGAAAATTGTCAGGATTGTGCCGAAATATTTGAATTTCTTGTTAAATTTCAGGTTGCCGGAAAAACAGAATTGACTGATGCACCGGCTCATCTGATTTCAAAAGTAAAACGCTTATTTGAACAGAATGAATCTGTATTAGCAAAGCTGAAAAGAAATGCATTTGAGCTTGTATTTGATTCCTGGAGTAATCTTGCTCCGGCATCAGTAAGAAATTCTGCAGTTCTGCATGAGCGAAGATTACAATTTCAGGCTGAGACTTTACTCTTTGACTTCCGTGCTGAAAAACAAAAATCGGAATGGAATTTTACAGTTCAGGTAACATCCGAAGGTTCATCCGATGAGGTCAAGGTTGTCATCGGGAAAAAAGAATATTCGGTCAATGAGTTCGGACTTATTCAGTGGAACTCAAAAAAACCGCCTACATCGATTAGATTATTAGATAAAGATACTACAATAGAGTTACCAGAAATTCATTGGAAAATTTAACATTATGAACCCGGTAGAATCGTTTTTACAGAACGGAGATCTTGGAGAGGATAAGCCGTCTTCATTAGCTACCTCTTGTGATATGTATATCAGGCAAGTGGCGGCATCGTCGTTAAATGATGCTGTTTCACTATCCAAAAAGTTTGTCAAAGTTTCTCAGAAACATGGCGGAGTGCTTTTGACTATGGCGAATAGATCTCTTGCAAGAAATCTGCATATGAGCGGGAACTACCGTGAAGCTGAAAAAGCATATCTGGATGCATACGTATTGAGCAAGGGTGATGTACAGGTCCGGGCAATGCTTGATAGAGCAATGGTCGATCTTTATATGTATCTTGGTAATTTGCCAGAGGCAAATAAACGGGTCAGACAGGCATTGAAAGGTTTTGAGAAACTCAAAGCTGAGGCTGATATTGCCAAAACAAAGGTAAACTACGGGAATCTGCTGCATCGGCAGGATAGACATAAGGAAGCGGAAGAGATATACCGGCAGGCAGCTTTGTATTTTGAAAAAACCGGTGAGATGGCTGCGGTTGCCAGATGTTACTACAATCGAGCTAACCCGCTGGTGCAGTTGTTTGAGTTCAGTAAAGCTGAGAAATTATATAAAAAAGCAAAAGAGATTTATACCGGAATGGGTCAGGTATTGGATGCCTGCGATTGTGATTACAGTTTAGCCTGGTTGAAGATGCTTCAGGGTGAGTATCATCCGGCACTTCTGGAACTTGAAGAGTGTGAAAAGATTTATAATAATGCCGGTCAGGCAAAAGGAGCTGCTCTCTGCCAGCTTGATAGAGCTGAACTTTTGCTGAGTTTACAATTGTTTGAAGATGCTTTTGAGACATCGGAAAATGCTGCCAGGCAGTTTAAGAAACTTGGGATATTGTATGAATTGGGGAAGGCGTATTATTTTAAAGCGATGGCTGCTTTATCACTTGATAATAAGCGTGTCGCTCAGAATCTTCTGCCGAAAATTATAGAGATATTCAAAAGTGAAAAAAATTATGGTTTTTTAGGAGCAGCGTATTTATTACAAGCACGGACGCAAAGAGATGACAAAGAGAAACAGAAACAGCTGAAGTTAGCTTATAAGCAGTTTGAAAAAAGTCAGCTTCCATTATGGGAGGCGGTAACAAAACTTGAACTTGCTGAAAACTCCAGAAAATCATTTGATTTATTAAACGAGTTAGTGAAAAACAAGGTGATTCGCACGGTCCCATTTCTCTATGCAAACTGGCAGACGTTACTTGGTGAGGAATATCTTGAACAGGGAAAATCTTCAAAGGCGATATCAGCCTGGCAGAAGGCGGCTGACCGGATAGATATGATTCGAAATCAATTGCCCCCGGTGGAATTCAGAACCGGATATAATCAACGGGTGAAGTCGCCCCATTTAAAATTGATTCAATATGAACTACCAACTAATCCTCAGATGGCATCTGTATGGGCGGAACGATATCAAACTGCGGGTACATGGGCGCCGGTTGAAAATTCAGATGAGATGCACGGCCGGATCGAAGATTCCCTTTCAAAGCTTGGGCAACAATTTATCGCTTTGTATAAACAAAAGATGGCCGATTCATCCGAGCGTTCGCTGCGTAATGATCAGTATACCAAAAATATGAATAAACTGCAGAATGAGATTAAAAATCAGATGACTCATATTGAGGATATAAATATCGGTGAGGTTAGTCCCTTAAGCCAATTAGCTGCGGATTTTCAAAAAGTTTCAAATAAAATACCAATAATTCAATTGATGATAATTGATGAAGATGTTTTAGCATTTGTGTATGAAAAAAAACAGATCAGGTACCATCGGTTTGCCAAAGGAGCAGTACGATTGCGCACTTTTCTCGTCCCTTTCCTTTTTGTTCTTTCTCCCTTTCTTCTTACATTAATTTTTTTTATTTATGCTTTGCTTCAACTTGAAAGAAAATTTCTT
>QQUK01000307.1 GCA_008501655.1 Calditrichota bacterium | reverse complement strand
GATGAATTTCTATTTGATATTGAAGTTGCAGTTGCTAAGAAGATGTCCAATGATATCTCCCGTAAAGCAAGAATGGGAATGATGGAAAAAGTAGAACAAGGATATTTTGCGGCGAGTGCACCATTAGGTTATAAAAACAACAAGGAGACAAAACGAATTGAAATTGATTCTCAAAAAGCAATCTTTATGAAAAAAGCATTTCAGTTGATGTCAACCGGTAATTTTTCAATTCAGAGTCTTGTAGATCGACTATATATAGAAGGTCTTAGGTCGAAGTCTGGAAAGAAAGTAAATAAACCTTCTCTGGCGAAGTACCTTAACAATCCAATCTATTATGGGTGGTTTTATTGGAAAGGTCAATTGTTTAGAGGCAAACATGAACCAATTATCTCTAAAGAGTTATTTGATTCAGTACAGCGAATTCTATCAAATAGAAGAACCCTGTTTAGAATTACAAAGAATAGATTTCCTTTTGGAAGTGTTGCCAGATGTGGAATATGTAATTGCACAATCCTTGGTGAAATCGCTAAAAAGAAATATTTATATTATCATTGTGGGTTTTCAAAAGGGAAACATGAACAAGCTGCTTACATTAAGGAATCGGATATGCCTTATTTATTTGATGAGATTGTTAAAAAGGTCAAAATACCTTCAAAACTATCAGATTGGATTTTGAAAGTAATCGAGTCGTCCGATTCTTTTGAAAGTGATTATAGAAAAGATCGGCTTTCAATTTTAATAAAGGAAAAAGCAAAGCTGAATAATCGTATTGACAGAATCTATGATGAGTTAATTGATGGAAACCTTGACAGTGATAGACTAAAATTAAAAGAGGTAGAGTATAAAAACCAAATAGGTCAAATCGAAAGTGAAATCAAAAACCTTACAATTGAAAACAGTAAAAAAATTGACCAAGCAAATAAACTACTGCGGTTGTGCGAAAAGATTCATGACCTATATCATAGTATTGATGATACTAAAAAGGCACAAATATTGAGAATTATAGGCTCCAACTACTCACTGATAGGCAGAAGTATAACTGTAACATATAATAAGCCTTTTGATTTACTTGTAAATTTAGGAGAGCGTATAAAAATGCGGGGTCGACGAGACTCGAACTCGCGGCCTCCTGCGTGACAGGCAGGCGTTCTAACCAACTGAACTACGACCCCGGAAATTTATTCCGAATAATTCTTTGTTTACGCGAAAAACAAAAAAATGGGCGGTATAGGATTCGAACCTATGACCCCCTGCGTGTAAGGCAGGTGCTCTAACCAGCTGAGCTAACCGCCCAACAACAAAGAATCTATATACTTTCAAAGAGCTTCACGGCTTTCAAAACCGAGTCACCAATTATAAGCAAAAATTTTAAAAAAGCAAGACATATTGTAATTAAAATATTGCCATTATATGCACAATTCTGTACCATATAGCTACAAAACAAAGGATTTTAAATCATTACGATATAACAAATTAAGGATACAATCATGCAGATAGACAGCTCAATTTTCAAAGCCTACGATATACGCGGCATATACCCCGATCAGCTCTCCGAACCGATCGCTTACAAAATTGGATTTGCCTTAGCCTCATATCTCAAACCGAAAAATATCGCCGTTGGACGGGATATGCGCACATCCTCAGACCCCCTCGCTGAACAGCTCATCCAGGGAATAATCGACTACGGCTCCGATGTCATCGACCTCGGTCTCTGCTCAACCGATGGACTCTATTTTGCCGTTGGAAAATTCGAGTATGATGGCGGCGTAATGATCACAGCATCTCACAATCCCAAAGAATATAATGGCTTCAAAATCTGCCGCAAAAATGCGATTCCCCTGTCAGGTTCCGAAGGACTCAACCATATCCTCAAAGCTATCCAGAATGACGACTTAAATGGTAAATCTCCCGACAAAGGAAACATCATCCGTAAAGATATCTCTGATGAATACGCTGAACATTGTCTGTCATTTATTGATGTAGATAAACTCAAACCGTTCTCAATTGTCTTCGATGCTGGCAACGGCATGGCTGGAGCAACCATTCCACCAGTATTGGATCAGCTTCCCATAAAATCTGACAAACTTTTTTTCGAACTCGACGGAACATTTCCAAATCACCCGGCATCCCCAATCGAACTTGAAAACCTCGAAGACTTAATCACCCGCGTCAAAGAAACCAACGCTGACTTTGGGGTTGCTTTCGACGGTGATGCTGACCGGATGTTTTTGGTCGACAAATCAGGAAATCAGGTCGGGGGAGACATGGTCACTGCCCTTGTTGCCAAATCAATCCTGATGAAAGAACCGGACAATACAATTCTCTATAATATTATCTGCTCAAATGCTGTTCCGGAACTCGTCACTAAAATGGGTGGCAAAGCTATTCGTACTCGCGTCGGACACGCTCTCATCAAACCACTCATGAAAAAACATAACGCTGTCTTTGGCGGGGAACATTCCGGTCATTTTTACTTCCGTGAAAACTGGTTTGCTGATTCCGGACTTATCGCATTTTTAGTCTGTCTCGAACTCCTTTCAGTCGAGAACCGTCCCCTTG
>QQUK01000012.1 GCA_008501655.1 Calditrichota bacterium | reverse complement strand
TTTCAATCGAATATGTCTCAAAAAATCGCAAGTCTAAAAGCATTTCATCAGAAATCTCAGACGAGGACGCCGCTACAACATAGTCCGGTTTATAATCCCAGACAACCCCGTAATAATTAGCCATCCGATTGTATGGAATAATTTGCGGCGAAACAAGACCGTCACGGTCTAATATGTACCGCTTGCTGAAATATCCCATATACCCAATATCTTCAGCAGCAATTACATCATCCTCTGAAGCATGAGTATATAAATACAGCCCGACTTGCTTATGTACATTCTCATTCACTTTTTGATTATATGCAAAAAACTGAGCTTTCGGAATTAGCATTACCAAAAGTAATACTATGACTACACAAACAGCAATATTCCTGCAGGAAACCATCTTTCTGCTTTCAATACAAAACCACTCCGCAAGAAAAGGAAACGATGCCCCGATAAATAAAAAGTAAACGGGATAAATCGGTGAAATATACCAGAGAAAAATCAATGTTTTCCCCATTGCAAGCGGAACAATCATTCCTAGCATCCAGAGGATCGGAATAAACCCAAAATTCTGTTTTTTATACAACCAATACCCACCGATGATTGCTAACAGCAACATCCCATACCCGTAATAATTATCAAAACTCATCACAAGTGAAAGATTATCCCAGAACGTTGTTGCTCCAAACTGACTATACAAAGCCAGTTTTGCACTCATCGAATTAGGAATCGGAGAACCAAAATAATAGGTTGCAAACAGAACCCACGGCAGGATTATCATCATCGGAATTGATAATAACTTTCCAAACTCCCGAGGCTCTTTATAAACTGCCCAGATAAAAAGTAGTACCAGAAGCAACAACCCTTCCGGTCGTGTCACCGAAGCAAGCGTTGCCAATCCGAGAGCATAATACGCCTTACTTTTATGCTGATAGTATAATCCCGAAATTATAAACAGACTGAAAAAGGCTGTCTCCATCCCCGAAATATCAGTCAGGACAACTCTTGGAAACAGCACATATAAAACAACTGGTACAATCGCAAAATGAGTAAAGCGAAGCGACCGTGCAAAATGATATAGCACAACCGCCGTCAATCCGGAACAGAGAAGCGACAACATCATCGCAGCATTCACAACCGCTATCCCGAACAACCGTAGAAACGAAAGAACTAAAGTAAACAACGGTGTTGTCGTCCCAAGCACCCTCTCCCCTTCGTTGTAAACGAACCCTTTCCCGAGAACCAGATTTTCTGCATACCGAAACGTAATAAAGGCATCATCAAACCGGAATCCGGTAAACGCATCAAACAGAATCCGCACCAAGACAGTCGCAAGGAATATATACGTAACTTTCTTCTGCAGTGTGTCCATACAGGAATATAAAACTTGTTCTAAAATGCTTCAAGTTTTATAATATTGCTATCTTTTGCGCTGTCAGAAATGAACAAATGTGCTGTCAGGCGTCCCGCCTGACAGCTTAATCTTTTTCTCCCCTTTATCAAGAGTAGCTCGGAATATGTTTTCTGCGCTGTCAGGAACCCTTTCCTGACAGCTTATCAATCCGTCACACTGAGCTTGTCGAAGTGTCCCCCTTACCCAATCTTCTTCATCTGATCAAACGGGACATGTTTCCCTTCCCGCTTCTCTTTCATATACTTCTTGGTAATCTTCACAACCGTTCCCGAAAGTGCAATCAACGCAATCAGATTCGGTGCCGACATCAAACCGTTTGCCGTATCCGCAAAATTCCAGACCGGTTCTAAATCAAGTGACGCTCCCAATAAAGTAAAAATCACATACAACCATTTATACGGAATCTTTACTTTATCCCCACCGAGATATTCAACACCTTTTTCACCATAATATGACCAGGCAATCACCGTCGAAAACGCGAAAAGCATAACACCGACAACGACCATCCACTGACCATACCCCGGAAGAGCTGTATTAAATGCAGTCATCGTCAACACCGCACCGTTTTCACCGTTCGCCCAGACACCGGTTGTAATAATCACTAAAGCGGTCATCGTACAAATAACGATTGTATCAATAAACGGTCCAAGCATCGCTACCAATCCCTCACGCACCGGCTCTTCGACCTTCGCTGTCGAATGCGCCATTGCCGCCGAACCTTGCCCCGCTTCGTTGGAAAACAGACCCCGCCGTAAACCCCAGCTGATTGTCATCCAGATTCCAACTCCACTTGCAGATCCTCCGACAACCGAAATCGGATTAAAGGCGTGGTAGAAAATCAAATCAAACGCCGGAAATATCTGATCAGAATTTATAAATATTACAACTATTGCCGAGACCACATAGACAATTGACATAAACGGAACTAAATACGACGCCACCTGCCCGATTCGTTTGATTCCACCGAGAATAACAGTCGCAACAAGACCGGATATGACAAAACCGAGTATCCATCGAAACATAACTTCATTGTCCGAACTGATTTCAAGCGCATCGACCAGCGAATGTGCCATTGTGTTCGACTGCACCATATTCCCCGCACCAAGGGCACCTATCGCCACACAGATAGAAAACATGTAGGCAAGCGGTTTAAAATACTTAC
>QQUK01000281.1 GCA_008501655.1 Calditrichota bacterium | reverse complement strand
CGTCATATGACCCGGCAAGCAGACCTGATAAGAGAGTTTTTGTCTCATCAATCGTTCCGTTCATTTTCCAATTCCCGGCAATTAGAAATTTTCTCATCAGACTACTCCTGCTTTTGTTTTATCAGTGAACGCGGCGATGCCCTGAAGTATTTTACCTTCCATAATCTCCAGGGATGCGCCGCCACCGGTGGAAATATGCGATAATTTTTCATCAAGTCCCGCTTTGGTAACAGCAGCAGCCGAATCACCACCACCAACAATTGTGATGGCACCTTTTGATGTCAGTTCTGCAAGAAGTTCCGCTATTGCAATAGTTCCATTGGCAAACGGTTGACATTCAAACACACCCATCGGTCCGTTCCAGACAACCGTCTGTGCTTCACGGAGAGCTTCTTTAAACAGTTCAATAGTTTTCGGTCCGATATCAAGACCCATTTGTCCGTCAGGGATTTTATCTATATCAACGATTGCCGTTTTGGCGTCATCGGAAATTTCTGAAGCGATTATGGCATCAGTCGGGAAGAACAGTTTAGCTTTTGATTTCTGAACTTTTTCTATAATCTCTTTGGCAAGGTCAACTTTATCTTCTTCTAATAGGGAGTTTCCGATATTGTAACCCATCGCTTTAGCAAAAGTAAAGACCATACCGCCGCCGATGAACAGCATGTCAACTTTATCCATCAGGTTACTGATGACATCGATTTTACCGGAGATTTTAGCACCACCTAAGATTGCAGCAAAAGGACGTTTCGGGGATGCTAAGGCACCGCCGATATATTCAAGTTCTTTTTCGATGAGCATTCCGGCGACAGCCTGATTAAAAAACTTGGTGACTCCTTCGGTGGAGGCATGAGCGCGGTGAGCGGTTCCGAAAGCATCGTTCACAAAAATGTCAGCAAGGGTCGCCAGTTTTTTAGCAAATTCGGCATCGTTTTCGGTTTCTTCTTTATGGAAACGAAGATTTTCAAGGAGCAGACACTGACCATCTTCGAGTTTATCGACGACATTGGCAGCTTCCGGTCCGACACAATCGTAAGCGAACAGGACATCCTGTCCGAGAAGTTCCGAGAGTCGTACTGCACATGGTTTGAGCGACATTTCGGGGACATGTTTCCCTTTGGGGCGTCCAAGATGCGACATCAGGATAACTGCACCGCCGTCATCAAGAATTTTTTTGATTGTGGGGATAGCGGCGACAATTCGGCGGTCATCGGTAATTTTCTGATTTTCGTCAAGGGGGACATTGAAGTCTACACGGACCAATGCCTTGCGGTTGCGAAAATTGATATCTGAAACGGTTACTTTATTCATGACTTAATTCCTCTTACATTTTACCATTTTTGATTCAAAAATGCTTTTGGTAATATGTAGATTATATTTGAAAAGTCAATAAGAGTTCTAAGGAGATATGATATCTGTTAGTTAAGAGAGTAGGTCAGGAGGCGTGTCTCCTGACGAAAGATAGGTAGGTCAAGAGCCCTGCGCTCTTGACATATAATGCTGTTGTGTCAGGTGCTGATTTGCCATAGCGGATTGACACCTGACACTATGGAATCCTGTCAGTTCACAACCCACCTCTGGCGGACAGGAACTGCCAGAACAGCGTTATAACAACTTCATTGGTAAATATCTTAGATTGTTGTGTCAGGTGCTTATTCGCCATAGCGGATTGACACCTGACACTTTCAATAGTATATTAAATTTATGGGGCTACGATTCGAAAATCAAAAACTATGTGATTGTTATTTTGTTACAACGACATTCAAAGACTGGGAAAATTTTGGTAATATCCAAGGGGTTTATGAGTTATTAGCTGAATCGTTGGATTTTTATGCTATCAAATATCATGTAAAAATAATCGGTTATGTTTTCATGCCATCTCACATTCATCTATTGCTTATAATCAATGGTGAATATCTATCAGGCTTTATGAGAGACTTTAAAAAGTATATCTCACAGAAAAGTATAAAAGAATTAGGAATACATAGAAATCATATCTGGAAACCGAGGTTTGATAGAGTTGCTGTTTATACAGAAAAAGTATTTAGAACGAAACTTGAATACATTCATAAAAACCCTGTACGAGCTAATTTAGTTGAGAATATGGAAAGCTGGAAGTGGTCAAGTTACGGCGAGTATGTTGGTAAAGGAAATGGGATAATTCCTGTTTATAAAGAGTGGAATTGGTAGAATCTGTCAGTTCACAACCCACCTTCAGCGGGTCAGGAACTGACAGAACCGGATTTAGAATAACTTCATTGGTAAACATCTTAGACCGTTGTGTCAGGTGCTAATGCGCCATAGCGGATTGACACCTGACACTTGATAACCTGTCAGTTCACAACCCACCTTCGGCGGGTCAGGAACTGACAGAACGTGTCATTCAATAAATCAACACATTTACTACAAAAAATCTATTTTTCCTATACATGAAACATCATGTTTTATAAACGGAGAAAAATATGACAAACAAAAAAACTACAATTAATTTTATAAAAAATAAAAACAAACCCATTTTTAAAGAAAGACATTTTAGTCACCTGATTGATATTCAAAAAGATAACATTTCGAAAACGGGTATTTTCGCTAATT
>QQUK01000189.1 GCA_008501655.1 Calditrichota bacterium | reverse complement strand
TTCAATGACCCTTGGTACCTGGCAGCAGATAATCTTTATCGAATTTGACAACCGTTCAAGAGAACGGCATATAGTCGTACAGATTATGGGGGAGTAAATTGAACTTTAAAACTCTTGAACTTTCAGATAATAAACTTATCTGGATAGACCAGACCAGACTTCCGATGGAACTTGTCTATAAAACATCAGATAATCTTGATGAAATGATAAATGCTATAAAACAGCTCGAGGTCCGGGGTGCTCCGGCAATCGGGATTGCGGCTGCCTATGCTCTGGCAATTACCGTCAGTAAATCTAAAAAAATCAAAGATTCATTAATTAAAAAAATAGCTGATGAACTTAAAGCATCCCGTCCGACAGCAGTGAACCTCTTCTGGGCGGTTGATCGGATGATTGAGAAATACAACAATGTTAAATCAGCTTCTGAAAATGAAATTGTCGATACTCTTTTTGCAGAAGCGATAGCTATTCACGATGAAGATGCCAAGATGTGTCAAGCAATCGGTCTCCATGGTTCAGAACTTATCAATGATGGCGATACCATCCTGACTCACTGCAACGCCGGTGCATTAGCCACAGGAGGGATAGGTACAGCTCTTGCTGTTATCTATACCTGTAAAGAGCAGGGAAAAAATATCAAAGTCTACGCCGATGAAACCCGACCATTACTGCAAGGTGCAAGACTGACTGCGTGGGAACTTCAGCAGAACGGCATTGATGTAACCCTTATCACCGACAACACCGCCGGGATGCTAATGCGTCAGGGAAAAATCAACCATGTCATTGTTGGAGCCGACAGAGTAACTAACAGGGGAGATGTCGCCAATAAAATAGGAACATATTCGGTCGCAGTTCTTGCCAAAGAAAACAACATTCCTTTTTATGTCGCTCTACCTGAATCAACGTATGATAGAACTTTGGAATCCGGTGATGAAATCATCATTGAAGAGCGCTCACCTCTCGAAGTCACCAAAGGTTTCGGCAACCAGACCGCCCCGAACGATATCAAAGTCTACTCCCCGGCATTCGACATCACCCCGGCGGAGTATATCAGCTACTACATCACCGACAAAGGTTTGACGAAGGGTACGCGGGTGTAGGAGAGAATGCAATATGTTCTCTAACGTTCTAAAAATGACATTAACTGAGCAGCCCACTACTTGAAGTAGCTTTCTGTTCCGGTGCTGTCAGGCGTCTCGCCGGACAGGTCATGTCAGGAGCTACGGCTCCTGACCTACATTCATATTAAGGAGTAATAAATTTGTCATACATTATAGAATCGCAAGACTCAAAAAAATACGCACATATCGCCGGTGCTTTTTACTTACTAATTTTCCTGACCGCCGGGTTTGCCGAAGGATACGTTCGCCCAAGTATCATTGTTACCGGTGATGCTGTCACAACCGCAAAGAACATTCTCGAGAACCAAATTTTATTTCGTACGGCATTTGCAGCTGATTTAATCGCGTTTATGTCTGATGCTATTGTAGCTGTACTTTTTTATCTGTTGTTTAAATCGGTCAATAAACCTTTAGCGATTCTTGCGGCAGTATTGCGATTACTTGCTCATCCCGCCATCGGAAGCATCAATCTGATGAATCATCTCTCGGCCCTTGAAGTTCTGACTACAACTGGCTCCCTTGGATTAGAAAATGCTCAAGTATTAGCCATGCAGTTTTTAGCTGCTCATAAAACCGGCTATCTAATCGCCGGTGCATTTTTTGGAGTGCAATGTTCTGTCTTAGGATATCTGATCGTTAAATCAAAACTCATCCCAAAAATCATTGGTGTACTTTTAATCATTGCTTCATTTGGCTATTTGATTGAAAGTTTCGGAACATTTCTGCTTCCTGAATACAAGGATGTATACAGCATGATTGTCGTCTTACCGGCAGTAGTTTCTGAAGGTGCTTTGTGTCTCTGGTTATTGATTAAAGGCATCAAATCCCCAAAAGAATAATCAGAGGTTTATACCCTCCGAGACAGGGCAATGCCCTGTCACTACAAATTTGAGACTCCTGCCTTCACAGGAGCAAAAGTAGGTCGGGTTCCGTTGTCTCAAAATCAAGATCTGAGTAGCCCACCCCTTGGGGTGGGTTTCTATTCCAGTTTCTGTGCTTTCAGGCGTCTCGCCTGACAGAAATTGTCAGGAGCTTCAGCTCCTGACCTACAATATGTCACCCTGAGCTTGTCGAAGGGTGCTCATCATATCTCCCCTCTAAAAAGAGGGGCAGCTGTGTAAATCTCCGTTTAAAACTTGACCAAATCTACCGATATTAATACTATAGTTCAAACTTTGGTAGGTATAGATATGAAACGGAAAAAATCACAGAAAAAAGCCCTCCAGGAGCTCAATTATGACCTTTTTGAGCCGGAAAACCTAAATTCGCCCCCATCCCTGAATATCTCCAGCAAAATCCGCACTCATACCGAACCTTCGGTAGCCCCGGAGGTTATTCCGACCCCGACCTTTGAGGTAACCACCGGATCATCAAAAGATAAAAAAGCTCTGCCATCTGTAAGTGATTTATATAAAATGTTCGAGACGTACAATCAGCTTTATTTCAACGGGAAACTTCCACCCGTTAAAATAGAATATTCGCTTCGGATGACCAACGCCGGTTCATATACACCAGCCTTAAAACTGATAAAAATCTCCAAAAAATATCATGAGATTTTCCCCGATGAAATCACCGATACCCTCAAACATGAGATGATTCATATCATCCATTACCGCCATAACGCTGCTTTCAAAGCTGAAGCAAAACGAATCGGAGCATCATTAAAAGCAAAATCTCACCCATCATTGATGCGGAAAACAAAGTATCTCTACTTTTGTCCGTCATGTAAAAGGGACTACCCCAGAAACAAACGGCTTGTTCTGGCATCTTGCGGATACTGCTCAACCGGCGGTAAATATGACTCAAAATATAAACTCAAAGCTAAAAAAAGAGCTAATTGAGCTAATTTGGGTTATTTCATTTTTTATTAAAAACAGCCTATTCATATCAGAACAACCTCAGAAGTCAGTTATCTTATTGTATGGCAATAGTATAGCTCGAAACAGCCTGCTATTCATCTAACTTCCTTACCTAAAAAATAGCTCTTTTTTCCGACGTACCTGTTGACAAGCGAAATAAATATTATATCTTTGAAAGCTATTTTAGAAAAAAGTGTGATTTAGATATATAGGAATAGAAATGAAAACATTTATACCAAGAATTGACCCCGACAAAAAAGACTGGCATGTGCTTGATCTTGAAAACGTTACACTCGGTCGGGCTGCATGCAAAGTCGCTGACATTTTGCGCGGTAAAAACAAACCGATTTTTACTCCGCATCTCGATTGTGGTGACCATGTTGTCGTTATTAATGCAGAAAAAGTAAGAGTGAACGGAAAAAATAAACCGGAAAACCTCAGATACTACAAATACTCCGGTTACCCGGGTGGACTTCGCACCACTACTTTTGCTGAAATGATTCAGAAAAAACCTGAAGATGTATTCAAACTTGCTGTCAGACGGATGCTTCCGAAAAACAGACTGGGACGGAAGATTTATAAAAAACTTCACGTTTATGCCGGTGATAAACACCCGCATGCGTCTCAGAAACCTCAGGAATTAAAACTTTTTTAATAGTATAGAAAGCATATGGAAAACACAAAATTCGCCGCTACCGGCAGACGTAAAGAATCCAGTGCCCGTGTTACAATCAAACCCGGTTCAGGTAAATCAACCGTTAATGGAAAAAAACTCCAGGACTATCTGACCCGCGAAACTTTGATTAACCATGCACTCAGACCGCTCGAAGCTACCGAGAACCTCGGTAAGTATGATGTTATCGCATCAACGCGCGGTGGTGGACTTTCCGGACAGGCCGGAGCAATCAGACTTGCATTAGCAAGAGCTTTAGATTCGCTGAATTCCGATTACCATAATACTTTGCGCAAAGGCGGTTTTTTGACCCGCGACCCGCGTGAAGTTGAACGGAAAAAATACGGACAGCCTAAAGCACGCAAACGTTTCCAGTACTCGAAACGTTAAACAAAATTTTTACCATCCCCATATTTGGGGAAATAAACAGTCTCGACAGACTTGTCTTCTAGTCCATAATCTTGGTGAAGACAGGGTGGAAGTCGGGGTAAAGTTAAACTATGTAACAAAGGACTCACATGTTATCTTCTGAAGTCAAAGAACTTCTTGAAGCCGGGGTACATTTCGGTCACCAGACCCGCAGATGGAACCCGAAGATGAAACCGTTTATCTTCTGTGCAAGAAACGGTATTTATATTATCGATCTCCAGAAAACAGTCAATTCCATTACCAAAGCAAAAGGTAAAGTTCGCGAAATAGTTTCCCGCGGAAAATCAGTTCTTTTTGTCGGTACTAAAAAACAGGCAAAAGAAGTTTTGGTCGGTGAAGCCGAACGCTGCGGCGGATTCCATGTTACCGAGCGCTGGCTTGGCGGAATGCTGACAAACTTCAACACAATCAAAAACTCGATTAAAAAATTAAAAGATATCGAGCGGATGAGAGAAGACGGTACCCTCGTTAAGTTCACCAAAAAAGAACGTAACTCCATTGAACTGCAGGCTGAAAAACTTGAAAAAGTTCTCGGCGGTATCAAAGAGATGAATTATCTTCCCGGTCTTATGATTGTTGTTGATGCTAAAAAAGAAAAAATCGCCGTTGCTGAAGCAAAAAAACTCGGTATTCCGATTATCGGAATCATCGATACAAACGCTGATCCGGATCCTATTGATTTCCCGATTGCAGCCAACGATGATGCTATCAAATCAATCAGAATCATTATCAAACAGCTTGTTGATGTTGCCTATGAAACAAAACACTCCGTTTCCCAGGAAATGATCGAAGCAGCCGTTGATGAAGACAGAAGCGTTCGGGTTGAAACCTATGTCTCCAACGATGATGATGACTCCGGAGACAAAAAAGAAGAAACTAAAAAAGATTAATTTATACTGTAAATAAAAGAAAGATTTTTGATAATGCAAATAACAGCAAAAATGGTCAAAGAGCTTCGGGATAAAACCGGAGCCGGCATGATGGACTGTAAAAAAGCTTTGGCTGAAACTGAAGGTGATTTTGAAAAAGCTGTCGAATACCTGCGTGAACATGGTATTGCTAAAGCTGCTAAAAAAGAAGGTCGCGAAACAGCCGAAGGTGCCATCGCAACATATGTACATCCCGGCGATAAACTTGGTGTCATGGTTGAAATCAACTGCGAAACGGACTTTGTTGCCCGTACCGACGATTTTAAATCATTCTGCCGCGACGTTGCAATGCATATCGCTGCATCAGCTCCCCTTTGTGTTGCCCGTGAAGAGATGGATCAGGATATGTTAAATAAAGAACGTGAACTCTTCAAAAATGAAATGATTAACGAAGGCAAACCGGAAAAAATCGTTGATAAAATCGTTGAAGGTAAAATTGAAAAATACCTTTCCGAAGTTGTCCTGCTTGAACAGCCTTTTGTTAAGGATAATGATCTTACCGTCGGTGAATACCTGAAAAATACAATCGGAGCACTTGGCGAAAATATGGGAATCAAACGTTTCACCCGTTTTCGGTTAGGTGAATAGTATGGATTCTGAAGAACATACTCCGAAGTATAAAAGAATTCTTTTAAAAGTTTCCGGTGAAGCCCTCATGGGCTCCGGAAACTTTGGTATCGACACAAAAACTGTCGAGTTTATCTGCAATCAAATCAAAGAAATCAAAGAATTAGATATTGAAATCGGTATTGTCGTTGGCGGTGGGAATATCTTTCGCGGACTTGGTGCTTCCGAACGAGGCATGGACCGGGTCACAGCTGACAGTATGGGAATGCTTGCTACCGTTATCAATGCCCTTGCGGTGATGGATACGCTGGAAAATATGGGAATTTATACCCGTGTGATGTCAGCCGTAAGTATGGATGCATTTGCTGAACCGTATATTCGGCGCCGTGCAGTCCGCCATATGGAAAAAGGGAGGACAGTGATTTTTGCTGCCGGAACAGGAAATCCATATTTTACGACAGATACCGCTGCTTCCCTCAGAGCGATGGAAGTGAGTGCTGAACTTTTTATTAAAGCAACCAATGTCGATGGTGTTTATTCAGCCGATCCAAAAAAGGTTGCGGATGCTGAATTTTATTCTAAATTAAGTTATATGGAAGTTTTAACGAGGGAACTGAAAGTTATCGACTCAACTGCAGTTTCTTTGTTAAAAGATAACTGTATACCGATGAGAATTATCGGCCTTCACACACCGGGCAATTTAAAAAGAGTTGTCATGGGTGAAGAAGTCGGAACATTGATATCTTAAATAAAATTAACATAAGCGAGCAGGAGTAATAATATGTTGGATCAACTCAAAAAAGATGCCGCTGATAGAATGCATAAAAGCGTTGATGCTACCGCAAAAGAGCTGGCATCGGTCAGAACAGGGAAAGCATCGGTTCATCTCTTGGATTCTGTAAAAGTTGAAGCTTACGGCTCAGTTATGCCGCTCAATCAGGTTGCAACCGCATCGTCACCCGAACCAAGACTATTAGTTGTGAGTGCATTCGATAAAACGACAGTCGGCGATATCATTAAAGGTATCCAGAAAGCTGACCTCGGACTAAATCCGATTGCCGATGGAGCGACAATCAGAATTCCTATCCCGGCTCTGAATGAAGAGCGCCGTAAGGAACTTGTCAAACATTGTAAAACCGTTGCTGAAGACGGCAAAATCGCTATTAGAAATATCCGCAGGGATGCCAATGACCATATCAAAAAAGCTCAGAAAGATAAAGAGATTTCAGAAGATCAGGAAAAAGACCTGCACGATGAAATTCAGAAAATGACTGATGAGCATACAAAACAGATTGATGAAATTCTTGTGAAAAAAGAAGCTGAGGTCATGGAAGTTTAAGACTCCCCAGCTAAGAGATTATAATTTAACAGTCCGCATTTGCGGACTGTTTTTTTTATCTACCCCGGATAAGAGCCGTCAATATACTGCTTCAAATACCGGTTTTCAGCCTTGATATGTTTTTCTGTAGCCTTGACCACATCACCGATTGAAATCAAACCGACAAGTTTATCCTCATCGACAATAGGAATATGCCTGATTTTATTATTGGTTATGATGTTGGAGATATATTCAATCTCATCATCTTCAACACCAACAATCAGATCCTCCGTCATTAAATCACCAACAGTGAAATTTGTGAATCCCCCCTGATTTTCATACACAGCTTTGAAAATATCTTTATCAGAAATAATTCCAATAAGTTTTCCGGCTTCTACAACAGGAAGACAACTAATTTTATGACTGATCAGCTGTTCCATTGCTGCTACAACTTTTTCAGAACGCTTTACAGTCCTGATGTCCGATGCTTTCTGCTGGAGTATCTCTCTTACTTTCATGAGTACCTCCTTGAGATATTAGATGAAGATTTCGTTTATTTTTATACTATTGTTTCTTATACAGAGATATATCAGATAAAAATGAGTCTTTTCTAGCTTTAGTTACTATAAAATAGTATATTATGAATGTTATGTCAACAAGAATTAAGGTAATATGGGTAGTTTTAGTCTTTGTAATCCTGAGTGTAGCATTAGGTTATGCTGAATCAGATGAGGTCATTGATTTTTATACAACCCGGGCAGAGCAGGTTTATCAAAGCCGGTCACCTTTTGAATCCGGTATTCAATTTTCATTTAAAGCTCATACCTATTTTAAAATTTTCAACGGTGATCAGAATGCTATTGTCACCGATTCAGCAGAAACGGTATATTATTTTAATTACGGGGAGATTGATTCAACGAAAGTTGTTTATTCCTTTAAACGGGAAGAACAGGCAATCGAATTTAGTTATCCGAACATTTTTACTGATGACTATGTTTACAACTTTTATCCCCATGATACCGGTGGTGGTGATTTATCGATCGGATTTGACAGTAAAGATTTTGAGATTGGGGTACCGATCGGGATTGCTGTAATCGACAGAGACCGCTACTTCCTCAAATGGTTGTATATGCATTTCCTGTTTGATAAACGGGCTGATAGATTTTCGAGGTCATACCGGTTCACAGAAGTTGAAGGGTTTGTATTCCCTGATTCAATCTGGGAAAGCCGGGCAAGAAAAACTTTTTTCGCAAGCGAATATTACCGTATTGAAACCGGTATTTCCGATATTAAAATCTATCGATAATAATTATAAAACTTGATATTCAAATCCAATCCTGTTTATTTCTTCTGTTATGACTGATATAGAAGAACTAAAAGACCGGATACTTTCCAAGTCAGATTCAGTACCAAAACATATCGCAATCATTATGGATGGCAACGGTCGCTGGGCTGCAAAATTAAACAAACCGCGGACTTTTGGTCACGAAGAAGGAGTTATGGCAGTCAAAGATGTCGTCAAAGCTGCTTCCGAAGTCGGTGTCAAATATCTGACTCTTTATACATTCTCAGTTGAAAATTGGAAACGCCCAAAAGATGAAGTCTCAGCTTTGATGTCATTGCTTGCCCGGACAACTTTAAGAGAGCTTGATGAGCTGATTAAAAATGATGTCAAACTTCGCACAATCGGGCATATTCATTCTTTACCGGCTGTACGGAGAAAAGTTCTCGAAACCGCTGTCGAAAAGACCCGTAACAACAAAGGACTTATATTAACACTTGCGTTAAATTATGGCGGGCGTACAGAGATTCTTGATGCGGTCAAAGCAATAGCTAATTCAGTTCGATCCGGGTTTTTGGAACTAAACGATATTAATGATGAGCTCTTTTCAGAATTTTTATATACATCGGATATCCCCGATCCGGATTTATTAATCAGAACATCCGGGGAGATGCGGATATCGAATTTTCTCCTCTGGCAGACAAGTTATACCGAACTTTATATTATTGATACTCTCTGGCCTGATTTCAGACGGGAGGAATTATTCAAAGCGATTATTGATTTTCAGAAACGGGAAAGGCGATTCGGGAAAGTGAGTACGGATGAATAAAAATATGATTGCCCGTATAGCTGTAGCCGCAGTTGCAATTCCAGCTATATTATGGATCTGTTATCAGGGAGGATGGTGGCTAAAAGGGATGGTATCATTGTTTGCTATAATTGGGCTCAGTGAGTTTCTTTTTCATGAAAACATAAAACCTAATAAAGCACTTTTTTCTATATCATATGTAGTCCTGTTTTTTCTCTTGCTCATTACCCTGTTTATTGATTTGTTTGGATCGAAAAATACAGAGTTCTCTACCGGTGTTGTAGTAGGTATCTTATTGATACTTGGGATGGTTATTGCGACCGGAAAGGATGACCCAAAAGAATTGTTTGAACGATATACCAGATTATTGTTTGGACTATTTTATATAGGACTTTTATACCCGTATGTCTATTTCGTCGGGCAAGGTGTTACTTTTTATAATATAGAAGGGGGACACTGGCTGTTGTTTCTCTTTGCGATTCTCTGGGTTGGTGATTCAGCAGCATTATTTTTAGGAAAAGCTATCGGAAAAAATAAACTTGCGCCTTCTGTATCACCCAATAAAACAGTCGAAGGTTTTTTTGGAGGAGTTACAGGTGCTATTCTTGTTGGCATTGTTATGTCATATACATTGTTTGATCAGGTTCCTATACGGCACTTATTGTTAATATCAGTTGGATGTTCTATATTCGGACAGCTCGGTGATTTAGTCGAGTCGATGTGGAAACGCTCTCTGAATATAAAAGATTCTTCAAATATAATTCCCGGACATGGAGGGGTGCTCGACAGATTTGATTCACTTCTGTTTGCAGCACCATTTATGTATTTCTATATGCACCGTATATTTCTGTTTTGAGAATACTTGATTACATATTCGCTTCCCGACCGCTTCTGCACCTTCCAATTTGGTCGATATATATAGTTTCTCTCTATTTTCACCACCAACTCTCAGGTGATTCTTTTTATATTCAGGATTTGGGAATCATGTTCCTCTTATCTCTTGTTGCTTCAGGCTCCTACTATATCAACCAGATTTATGATTTTGACTCCGACCTCAAAAACAACAAACTCGGGTTTTTACAAAAGAATATGATTTCAAAAAAAGAGATGATGATTCTGTTTCTGATAACATCATTCTGTTCTATTGCAGGCGGGTTTTATATCTCTAATATTTTAGGTCTGATTATATCAACATTGGTTGTTCTTGGCTATTTCTATTCAGCACCCCCATTCAGATTCAAAGACAGACCAATTCTTGGTTTACTCTCAAACTCAATTGGCTATGGGTTAGTTGTTCCCTCTGCAGTATTACCGGAAATGAATCTGCATAATGTCGGTCTTATCGCGTGGGATTCACCGTTCTATTTTATCTGTACGGTAGGTGCCGTTTATATCCTCACCACAATTCCTGACAAACAGGGGGATAGTGAAACATCTAAAAAAACATTAGCGGTCATATTTCCTGAGGAAATACTCAAGATTTTAGCGTTTATCCTGCTTTCTCTTTCTGCCTATATCG
>QQUK01000253.1 GCA_008501655.1 Calditrichota bacterium | reverse complement strand
AGCAGGAGTATTATATAAATCTTCTATTTGAGTTTCTATAGATTTACCGATTGAAACTACTTCATCAATATTGTAACCGGGAGGCGGAAGCATAAACCCAAAAACAAAGTTCTGGTTACCGTTTGGAAGATATTCTGAATCCGGAAGCAAAAACCAGGTCAAACTTATAGCCACTATGACAATACTTAATATAGCAACAACTCGTCTGAACATATTTTTATTGATGTAGTCAACATAAGCTGCAACCTTATCGGCAAATCTTATCAGCCAGTTCTTTTTATTTTCACCGCTTGTAAGACCCTCATTTACACGTAGAATTCTTGCTGAAAGAGTAGGAATAACAGTAATCGATACAAGGAGGGCAATTACAATTGCGGAACATATAGCAATAGCAATATCTTTAAAAAGTTGTCCGGCACGTTCTTCGATGAACATAATCGGCAGGAACACAGCAACCGTTGTCACAGTAGATGCAAGGAGTGCACCCCAAACTTCCTGAGTTGCTTCATAAGCAGCTTTGAATCTTGTTTTTCCCATCTGCATATGGCGATAGATATTTTCAAGCACAACAATCGAACTATCAACCACCATTCCCACAGCGAATGCCATACCCGCCAGGGAAATTACATTTATAGAACGCCCAAATATCTTCATAGCTAAAAAGGTCGATATAATTGAAATCGGAATAGCAAGTCCGATAACTAAAATAGCTGATTTGGAACGGAGGAAAACAAACAAGGTCAAAATTGCAAGGAAACCGCCAAGATAGATATTTGAGAATACAAGGTCGATTGCTGAATTAATGTACACCGTTTCAGTGTAAACATTTTCAAGGCGCATACCCCTTGGTTCCATAATCTCTTTGTTGATGATTTCCATTTCAGCAACAAGGTTATCCATAACTTCAATAACATTGGCACCAACCTGACGCTGTGCATTAAATGCTAAAGCTGTCTGTCCTTTATGTCTGACAAGAGCAAGCGGTTTCTGATAAGCCAGCTCAACCTTTGCAATATCGAGAACTTTGACCGGTACACCGTTTTTAACAGCAATAACAGTCTGCTCGACTGACTCTATAGATTCATAGCGGGAGAGAGTGCGAACGACATATCTTCGTTTCCCTTCAGAAAAATCACCGCCGGAAATATCACGATTATCGGAACGAAGAGCATTTGTCAACTGACTAACTGTAATGCCGAATGATGCAAGACGGGCCGGGTCAAAAGTAACATGAAGCTGTTCTTCAAGTCCTCCGAAAACATTGATTGCAGATACACCTTCGATACGTTCCATTCTCGGTTTGACCATATCTTCAATGAATGTTTTCATATGAGGAAGATAGAGGGTCGTATCTAATGCTTTGATAACAAACCATCCGATAGCTCGATCGAACGGCCCCGATGTTGTAATCGTCGGACGGTCGGCGTTATCCGGGTAAAATGGGACTTCGTTTAACTTGTTAGATACACGGACAAATGCGGAATTTAAATCAGTGCCGACAGGGAACTCAAGTGAAACAGATCCGTAGTTATCATGTGATTCTGATTGCATCTCCAGAACACCTTCAATCGACTTGAGATATTCTTCCTGTTTCTCAATAATCTCTTTTTCAACTTCACCCGGTGATGCACCCGGCCAGGTCGTGGTAACTGTGATAACCGGCTGTTGAACTTCCGGAGTCAACTGCACCGGAACGGTATTGATGGCAATGAAACCGCTTATTGTTATAATCAATACAGCTACAATAACGGTGACCGGAAATTTAATTGATGAATTTATAAGACTCACGTTATACCTCTAATCCTTTTTAACTTTCCTTACCGGTTGAATCTGCTTGCTGTTTATTTTGTTCTTCACCGGTTGTTACAGCAGCACCAGGGTAGATACGTTCATTACCGCGGACGACTACAGGCATCCCTTTCTGAAGCATTGGTGATTCAACTGCAAGAAACTGTCCTGATGTAGATTTAATCGTTACCGGAATCGGAGCAGCTTTACCATCATTGATGGTATATACCATAGTTTGACTTCCCTGACGGATAAGAGCATCTTTAGGGATAGATAGTGATTGAAATTCTTTGTTCAATGAAAGTATTGTTTTCACAAGCATCCCGCCGCCGAGATTTCCTTTGGCATTGTCAACTTCTATGATAACAGGAAATGTATGAGTTTCAGAAGAAGCATTCGGGGAGATACCGGTAACAAAACCTTTCAGGGAAATGCTTGTGCCGTCATCAACATTTATAAAAACTTCAGAACCTAATTCAAGGCTGTTAAAAAACCGTTCAGGAAGATCAGCTTTGATTTTAATTTTCGAAAGGTCAAACATTTCATAGACCGGCATTCCGGGGGTTACCCATTCACCGACGTTAATAAGTTTTCTTCCGGTATAACCACTGTATGGTGCGATGATTACTGCCTTGTTATAATCAAGCTGCATCTGCTGGCGTTCAGCATCAAGCTGCAGGAAACGAGCCTGCTGAATATTTGCCCAGGCATTTGCCGAGTCTATAGCACTTTCAGAAATAAGATTTTGTCTGCGAAGTTCGTCTGCACGTTTTTGCTGACTTTTGGCAAGCTTGGCCTGCTCTTC
>QQUK01000272.1 GCA_008501655.1 Calditrichota bacterium | reverse complement strand
ACAATTCGTACCGGGTTAGAATTGAACTTCTAAGCCGGAGCATGTCATGAATACTAATAGAATTTGGAAAATATTTATACTTTTGTTTTTGGTCTGGTCAGTCACTGTTTCTATTGGAGCAGCTAAAGCACCGCTAAAAACAGCAAACCCATTTCCTGGGGATACCGGTAATTTATCTCTTTCCCCTGGACCTCAGACAATTGACAGGGTTACACATAACCGTGGTAATATTATTACAACGGTTGATAATTTTGGATACATCGGTGGCTATTCATACTATGATTTACCATCTGGAGAATGGCCGAAAAATTCCGGTCATGATTATATCGCAGAAATCTTATACTGGGTAGGAGCAACCCTTCCGAATGGTGATACGGTTGTAGCGAATACATATGATGATTTTCAGGCAATACAGATGCCGGTAAATGGAACTGACGAATATCAAATATATTTATCAACAGACACAAACCGATTTTATGATTATGATGCATCGGATACAGTCGGACTTGGTGATAACCGACCTGCTTATGGCTGGAGAGTTTGGAACAGTTCAACTGATAGTTGGGAATATAACCAGAAGTATTCTGTTCTTGCAACAGGTTATCAAGATGGTGGACCGACATCTCAGCAGGATTCTTACTACAGGTTTAATGATGCTGCTCTGGGAACTCCATTACTCGGATTAGAATTTACCCATACAATTTATCAGTGGGATTTCTGCTATAATGAAGATTTTATGTTTGTACTTTTGAATATAGAGAACAAATCAACTAATGATTATACAGATTTAGCATTTGGAATTTATGTTGACCTTGATGTAGGCGGTCCCGATGGTACCGGTGAAAACGGACGTCTTCGTGATGCCGTTGTCTATGATACGGCCGCAGGTTGGGCGTATATTTATGATGTTGATGGTGAAGATCCGGGATGGAATGATAAAACCGGTATTATGGGAACTAAATTTTTAGAAACACCCGGCGGAAACGGAATGACTGCATTCCGAACCGATGACTGGGCAAATCTTCCGGATGAAGATATCAGCCGGTTTGAACTGATAAACTCAAGTCAGTTTGACACCCCTCTTGCTCCAACCGATCAGTTTTATATTCAGTGTACTCGAGGAATAAATCTGCCGGCTGGGTCATCAGTACAGGTTGTTTATGCAATTATTGCCGGTGCTGACTCCACAGAGTTTGTAGAAAATTCCGAAGCTGTGCAGACATTATATAATGCAAACTTTGTAGGCCCCGAGCCTCCGAAAGCTCCTTCGCTTCAAGTACGGGCAGGAGATGAACGGGTATATCTTGCCTGGACTGATTCTTCTGAAGCTTCGGTTGACCCACTTTCGTCAGACAATGATTTTGCTGGTTATAAATTGTATCGTTCAGACGATTTAGGTAAGACCTGGGGGACAATAAATCCGGATAACGAAAATCAATGTCTTGATGAGGATTATTATCCACTTTTTGATTACCCGATGACAAACCCTGGTGATCCGATGCCGCATACATATATAGATACCGGATTGTACAATGGTGTAGAGTACTGGTATTCACTCGTTGCTTATGATACCGGAGATTCTGTGGCCGGAGATGTACTGCAAAACGGTTTTGGAATTCCCGGTACGTCACCGAATGTCTTGAAAGTAACACCCAGAACAAATCCTGCCGGATTTGTAGAAGCAGCTTCTACTGTAGTGCATGAATACAATGGTACTTTGGAACCGTCAGAAGGAATTGTGTATCCGACTGTTTTCGATGCAACTGAGATGATTGACGGTGATTATGAAGTTACTTTTGCTGATTCTTCAGATGCTACCTACTGGTATCTCGTAAATATTACAACAGATGATACATTGCTTGCTAATCAGACATTGACTAATGCTGCTGATCCCGGACTGTTTGATGTTGCTGCCGGTTTACGGGTTGTGATTGAAGATGCGGATTTTATTCCACCATCAATGGAACAGACATCCGGTTCATCTACAATGGAGATCGGTGACTGGTATGGTGTTGCTATGAATAATTTCTTTGGTTCCGGTATGGAATTTAGCCATGAACGATTCAGAAGTACTTATGAATTACGGTATACAACCGATTCATCATTGGCAGCCTGGGCGCTTGATGGATATTACGGTTCTGATTATCCGGTAATGGTGCCGTTTGAAGCATGGAATACAACTACAAATGAACGAGTATCACTTGCTATATATGAATTGTATGTGACCAACGATACCTGGGATCCCTGGGATTTACTTGTGATTGTTGATTATCCGTATGATTCGACACAGTCAGTTGCGAACGCATCTTTCCCTTATGATTATGGGTGGATGTTTGCATTTGATGAACTGACATATAACCCGCAAGCTGGTGATGTGATTACATTGGAAGGTGCTGCATTGAACAGCCCGAATGATGTATTCAAATTTACTGTTGATGCAATTTCATCATCATTAGCTTCCGGAGAACTTCGGGATGTGAAAGTTGTCCCGAACCCGTATTTTGTAAATTATGAACCGATGGTCGAAAGAACACGTTCATTGAATACAGCAATTCAGTTTATTAATCTCCCGAATAAGTGTAGTATACGTATTTATA
>QQUK01000211.1 GCA_008501655.1 Calditrichota bacterium | reverse complement strand
GACCTATTCGCGAACCTATATCAGCATCTGTGTAAATCCCAATAAAGCCCTGGTTGATATCATCCTCACCAATATTCTCAACAGTTATATCATAAAAAATAACATTATTTAAAGGTGCTGAATAAACAATATGAGGAGTAGCAGTAATTTTAACATTCAAAGGCATATGAAGTCTGCCAAAATAATCATTCGGCACTCCGGCTGTTATAGTATCTGTGTATGTTGCAGTTACAGAAAAATCTGAAGAGCTGTTATTTTCAACAATTGTTCCACTATCCGGGAAATAAGTAGGCTTAAACTCATTATCTGACCTCCAGCCATCAAACCCTACAGAAACAAGGGTGTCTTGATTTACAATTCCACCTACCCAGATTGCACTAAGAAACAGGTATTCATGTCTGCTCAATGGGGGGGTTTCAAACGATGGATCAGGAAAACTTGTAAAATAATCTATAGGTCCTAGAGGAAGTCCCAGCCCCTCACCGATTGTACCAAAACAGTCAAACCGCGAACTAATTGACCCGGTTTGCAATACAGTCTTAAAAGCAGGGTAATTCGGTTGGTTAAAAATAAATGTATCTAACGGATTTTTGTTAACTCCGCTGAAATAGTAACTCGATTTATCTATCTGTGAAAAAGCTGGAGATGTGAATAGAACTATAAACCCGAATATTAAAACGGTCCTTAACCAATATTTAGCAACAATCATATTTCCTCCCTACGGAAATTATCTCACTTACTATCGCGGATAAAATACTACATTATTTTAAAAATACCATTTTTTTTGTGTAACTTTCATCTTCAGTCTCCAATCTGTAAAAATACATTCCGGTTGAAACATCCTCACCGGCATCATTCTTGGCGCTCCAGAAATAAATATGATTCCCGGGAATAATGAATTGGTTATCTATAAGCGTTGTGACTTTCTGACCTAAAATATTATAGACAAACAGAGAAACCTGCAGCGGTTCATGTAAGGCAAATTCGATTCTGGTAGAATTATTAAAAGGATTGGGATAGTTCTGTGTCAATTGAATACTGCTCGGAAGCAGATAAGGAGCAGGTGTGGAAGAATGACGATTATATATAAAGTCAATAAGGTTTCTTGCATCAGTTTGATTGATAGAGGGAAGGTGAAAACCGAATGTAAAAATATGATTAAATGTATTTTTATGATAGACCCCAACTGGTTTATCTTCTAAATATGAAGATTGAGGGTATGAGGAAGAAAATCTATATATCACATCTGTATTTGAAAGAGGTTCAAAAACTGAAACAAACGGGATATTTGAATTTAGATTAAACAGCTGTTTAATGAAAGGCTTAAATAGACTTTTGTCTGAGTTGATATGAAGCAAAGGGGCAGAACTTACCGTTGGAACGGCTGTACGAAATCCACCAAGAGTATCATTTGAAAGGAAATCATTATAATAACCAAGCCAGGGGACAAGGTGTGATTCAGAAATCCCCATATACTTCTGTTCAAAACCGTTTAGAGAATATCTGACTGTATCCGTATATGAGTTAAGTGAGACTATTTGTGAACCGGGGGGAGTTCCAAAAAAGACAACCGTCTGCCCGACATCAGAAAGGCGGGTGAAAAGTTTGTAAGCTGATTCATGTTCATTCGTCAGGATTTTAGGATTGGGGAATTCTTCGATGATAATGACTTTGTATTCGGCAAACTTTTTCCAATCAACACAAAAACCGGATTCGCAGGAATCATTATATAGCTGCTCCTCAGACCAATTGTACAAATCATAGTTGTAACCACTCAGCAGTTCTGCGTAATAGCTTGAAATATGCTCCTCATATATAAAATCAGATTCATCAATCGTTGAACCGAATAAAACCAGCATATCTTTATAAACAAGAGGTACATCAATCGGCTTTATCAATGATGAAAAATCTGACTCAAATCCATTTGAATCGACAGAGGTGACCCAATAATACGCATCCCTTATTGTCAAACTATCTATATATTTAGTTATCGGATACGGAATGGAATCGAACGCCTGCATCTGATAGTAATTGATTTCATCAGAACCATAACCATGTCTCTCTTTAGGTTCGAATGGGATTGAAACTGAAGCAGGTCGACTGAAAGGACTGTATCTTTGAAATGCTTCAATAGAATCTTTAGCTTTGTAAATCTTAAAATAAGCAATACTTGTATCTGTCGGTATTTGCCAGACAATTTCAACTTTTTGTATCGATTCTCTCATCGGAGTAAATTCGGAAGTAAGTTCAGGTGTATTCGGACAGTTTAATAAATTGTCGGAGTTTAAAATCAACATTTCAGAAGAAGAACTTGGCATGTACTCTTGTTCCTGATTGACAACAGCTGCATAAATAGTGTTTGGGTCAAAATCGGTCAGAGTGAAACTGTTATCGGTCGTATAATAGGAGATTATATCACTGTCTATTGAATTGAATGGAACATCTGTACGGGGAAGACTTTTACTGATCAACAGAGAATCCGGTATTTTTTTGATAAGTAAATTGTAACCGGTAATTCCTTCTTTCAGGTTTTTATCCCAGCTGAATTTAATCGAATCAAGCTCAAAATACTGCTTCTCAAAACCATGGGGACAATCA
>QQUK01000106.1 GCA_008501655.1 Calditrichota bacterium | reverse complement strand
GTATCCGTACTTTGTCCTGCGGTTGTTTAACAAAGAAAAAGGCGGGTTTAACGATAACTATGTGCATGAGGCTGTAGAGATTGGCGGTCCAAAAGATTATCTGAACCATGATATGCTTCATTATAGTTATCCGGATTTGGGAGAGTATTTCAGGAAATTTAATATTTATACAACTATGGGAGCGGAAGAACTTGCACGACGGGGAAAAGGAGCTGGTTTTTTTGCTATTTTTATCAAACCGGTTGCTTCTTTTATCAAGCATTATTTCATTAAACGAGGTTTTCTGGACGGACTTGAAGGATTTGTTGTTTCTTTTTTATCATCTATTGCCGTCTTTGTAAAATATTGTAAATTGAGGGAAATTAATAAGAAGTCTGAAAGTGTGAAATGAGTAAACTTATAGAACTAGAACCAAATGATAAAGTATTAATCAGCCGAACGGATAAACTTGGCGATCTGGTGCTTGCCTTGCCATTTGTGGAAACTTTTAAAGCACGTTATCCGGAAAACAAAATCGATGTAATGGCATCGCTATATGCCTCACCGATTCTTGAAAATAATAAAAATATACATAAGATACTTCGAGTCCAAAATGATCAGCTTTTGATAAATAACATGTATCGCAAGGATCTGCTTCAGAAGATTAAAAAAGAAAAATATAAAGCTGTCATTGTACTCTTTCCGGAGAGACAAATATCACGGCTTTATTATAAAGCAGAAATACCTGTACGAATCGGAACTGCGGGCAGGTTTCATTCGATCTTTTTTAATACAAGATTATTGCATAGCCGTAAAAAGAATGTAAAACATGAATTTCAATATAATCTTGATTTTATGTCGTTTTTTCAAAAGGGTAAAACAATCAAAGAACCCAAAGTTTATCTCACTCCTAAAGATATTGAGTCCGCCAAACGAATATTAAGCCGCACTGGTGTTGACCGGGATTTTATTGTTCTGCATCCTGGCTCAGGCGGATCAGCAGAGTCATGGTCGTTTGATAAGTTTATGGATTTGTACAATATTCTTCAGAAGAAGGGTATTGTGCTGGTCGTATCCGGCTCTGAGAAAGAAGGGGAGTTACTTGATGGAATTTCACATAAAGTAAATATGGATTTGAATAAAATTACAGGTTCGACTGATTTACGGGCTCTTGCTGCTGTACTTTCTCTTTCAAAAGTTGTTGTCGCTAATTCTACCGGACCACTTCACCTTGCTGTTGCTGTAGGAACTCCTACGGTTGGATTATATCCGAGTAAAAAATCTATGTCACCGGTACGCTGGGGACCTATCGGAAAAAATAATATTGTATTCCAGCCGGAAGGTGTAGAATGTGAATGTATTCCCGGGCAATGTACCTGTATGGAAAAAATCGAAGCATCGGCTGTTGCTGATGAAGTAATGAGAATTTTTAACAGCTAATTTATGAATCTTGCTGAATTTATCATACGAATTGAAGCGTTTAACGCCAATGTAAATATCCCTCTGATTCGGAAGGCTTATGAGTTTTCTAATACTGCCCATAAAGGACAGAAACGTAAATCCGGTGAGCCGTATGTCGAACATTGTCTCGAAGTTGCTTTTATTTTAGCTGAACAGCATATGGATTCAACTACAATTGCCGCTGGTCTTGTACATGATGTTGTTGAAGATACGGATGTCACTATCGAAGATTTGCGGCAGGATTTTAACGATGAAATCGCAGAGCTAGTTGACGGTGTGACAAAAATCGGGGCGATGCAGTATGAGTCACGCGAGGAACAGCAGGTTGAGTACTTCCGCAAAATGCTCCTCTCAATGGCAAAAGATATCCGGGTTATTCTGATAAAACTTGCTGATCGGCTGCATAATATGCGGACACTGGATCATCTGGGTACAGATAAACAAAAGCGGATTGCCAGAGAGACTCGTGATATATATTGTCCGCTTGCTCACCGCTTTGGAATCAACAAAGTGAAGATTGAGCTTGAGGATCTCTGTTTGAAATATCTCGAACCCAAAATTTTTGATAGTCTGGTGAATATAGTCAAAGAGCGTCGTGAAGAACGCGAAAGTTATATCGCAGGTTTTATCAAACCGATCAAAGAAGCATTGAATAAAGATAACATCACTGCAGATGTTTATGGACGTGCGAAACATTTTGATTCGATTAACAGGAAGATTAAAGTTAGGAAAGTTCCGTTTGAGGAGATATTTGACCTATTTGCCATACGGGTAATTGTCAATACCGAGCGAGATTGTTACCATGCAATGGGTATTCTACACTCACTCTGGAAACCGGTACCGGATAGATTTCATGATTATATAGCCAATCCGAAGCCGAATGGCTATCGCTCACTGCATACCACAGTTTTTGGTCCTGATAATAAGATGGTGGAAATTCAGATTCGTACTCATCAGATGCACTATGTCGCTGAAAATGGTATTGCTGCACACTGGCTGTACAAAGAGGGTAAACAGCAGATGAGCAAATCGGACAGACAGATGATATGGCTGCGTGATGTACTCGAGTGGCAAAAGGATATGACAAATCCGTCTGATTTTATGGAATATCTGAAAATCGATCTTTTCACAGAAGATATATTTATTTTTACTCCAAACCAGCGATTGATTCATCTGCCGGTCGGGTCAACCCCGCTTGATTTTGCATTTCAGATTCATACCGATATAGGAATCCATTGTGCCGGTGCAAAAATCAACGGAAGACTTCAGCCATTATCTACAAAATTGAAATCCGGTGATGTTGTTGAGATAATAACCAATCCAAATCGGACACCTTCACATGACTGGTTGAAACTTGTTAAAACATCTTCAGCAAGGGCAAAAATCCGCAGATGGCTCAAACAAGCCGGATACGATCAGTCGGTTGAACTCGGAAGGGAAATTGTCACCAGGAAACTCAAAGAAATGCGGGTTAAAGTTCCGCCTGATGATGTCCTGCAGGGGTATGCTGAACAGCTTGATAAAAAAACTATCGAAGACCTTTTTGCAGCAATCGGTAATGGCTCTGTTTCATCAAGACCATTGATTGAATTGATTATCCCGGAAAAAGAGGAAAAACAGATAGGTATTGTCGATCATGTTATCGACAGAATCAGAGGTTCCAAAGGTATAAAAGTTCATGGGATGGACAATATGATGTTCCGGTTTGCAGGATGTTGTCAGCCGGTTCCCGGAGAAGAGATCGTTGGTTTTATCAGCCGTGGTCGGGGAGTTACAATTCATCGAAGTGATTGCTCATCGGTTGCTTTGCTGTATAGCCAAAATCCGGAACGAAAGATAGAAGTCAGCTGGGATACCGGAAAAGGTCAGTCGTTTATTGTTCAGCTAAAAATTGTTGTAGAAGACCGTAAGAATATGCTTCGTGATATTACCCAAGCTATCGCCAATGTTGATACAAACGTTCGTGGTGCTGAGATGTATGCACAGGATACAACTGCTGTCGGTAAGTTTGTTGTTGAAGTATCTTCATTATCACACCTCAATCGCATTCTTGATAAAGTCCGCAAAGTCAAAGGTGTGATTTCTATTCTTCGTGAAAAAGGTGCTGACTAAAATATAACGGTAAATTCCATCTCTTCTCCGTCACGTACAATAATCGTAGTTGTTGTATCACCTTTTCTGAATTTACTCAGGGCGTTCATATAATCATAAATATCATTAATTTCAATATCACCCATTTTGATTACAATATCACCTTCCAGTATACCTGCGTTGGCAGCCGGTCGGTCATCCATAACACCATCAATTCTTAAGCCTTTAACTTCTGCGACATAGTCAGGCATCACACCAAGTGAGACCGAATATTTTCGACTTCGTTTACCTTCGGATTCGTCTTTGGTCTTTTTGAATTCAAGCGGTTTGTTAAACTCGTCAAAATAGTTTACAAAATCTACTACTAAATTGGCTACTTTGACAATCCCTTCATTGTCAATTTTTTCTGCATCATCTGTTGGTTTGTGATAATCATGATGCGCTCCGGTAAAAAGATGAAGCACCGGAATTTTTCTGTTATAAAAGATTGTGTGGTCAGATGGACCGGTACCGGATTCTTTTTGTGCAATTTTTAAATCAGTGTTGATGACCGAGTCAAAATATACTTTAAAATCCTCGCATGTCCCGACACCTAATACAGCCAGACCATTCTCCTGGTCTTTCAGTCTGCCTATCATATCCATATTTATCATCATGCGGACTTTGGTAGAATCAATATTCATGTTTTTGGCGAAGTTATTCGCACCAAGCAATCCGGCTTCTTCACCGGAGATAGCAAAAAAGAGTAAAGAATAATGCGGTTTTTCAGCGGCGTTAGCATAAAAACGGGCAAGTTCTAAAAGTGCAGCAACACCGGAGGCGTTGTCATCGGCACCATTGTGGATCTGTTTATCAGACCCGGCATATAGAGATGTTGGACCACCATACCCGAGATGGTCATAATGTGCTCCGATGATTACTGTTGTGTCATTACCGGCATCAAGATAGCCAAGCACATTCTGAGCTGTATCGCGAACAGTAACTAAGTCGGTCTGACCGGAAAGAGAATTGATTTTTGGGTTTTCTAAATCAATGTTAAGTTTTTCTAAAGCGGTTCGTTTGAGAAAGAGAATCGGAATATCTTTCGGGTAAATATTAGTAACTCCCCGGTCAATAAGAGTGTCATCATGATCGGGTGGTGTATAAAATATTACAGCTTTAGCGTCATGTTCGATTGCGGTATTAATCTTATCAACAAGACCGGAATATTTATCAAAATCAACATGTGGATTGGAATCAGAAGAGGGAGCGTACCGTTTGATAATAACAGCTTTACCGGAAACATCAAGATTTTCATAATCATTGTAGCTGGAATCTTCTGTTTTAATTCCATAATCTACAAAAACAGGATCGGAAAAATCAAAAACTGTCGAGGCTGACTGTTTAAGAGGATGGAATTCATCGTACAATTTTAACTCAGTACCGTTTACAATCAGGCTGTTTTGTGATGAAAAATCTATCAATTTTATAAAGTCATAATATTGAAAATAATTATCTAAGTTTTTCGACTCAAGACCGGCTTTTTGAAACTGGTCACGAATATATTCTGCCGCTTTTAGTTCTCCAGGTTCACCGACCTGACGACCTTCAAGTGAATCGTCAGCAAGGACCGAAATATGTTTAAATACTGAATCAGCTGATATTGAGTAATTCGAAGTTATTCCATATGAAATGCTTACGGAAATCAGCAAGAATAATATAGTATAAGCGGTTTTTAGCATTATTTTCCTTTCTGAAATTTTTGTAACTTTATACGTATAATATATATATAGGAAAAAATATTGTCATCCGATTTTCATTGGATTTTGATAAATTTTTATTTACATTCAGGAGAGCTAAAATAGATAAATGGAGTAGATTATATGTCACAGAAAAAATGTCCCTCATGCCGCACTTCAGTGCCGAACAATGCAAAATTTTGTCCGGATTGCGGTGCCCCAACATCAAAAACAGTTAAAAAAGAATCAAAAAAGAATAATTCAACCCGGGATATGCTTGTAATCTTCGGTGTACTTGCAGTAGTAATTATTGGATATTTTCTCGTTGTTGAAAAAGATCCCGGACCAGAAAACCAACAGCAGTCGCAGGAGCATAATCATCCTGAAGTCGATGACAGTCAGACGATGAATATGCTTGCCAACCTTCCGACAGATTATAACTCTTTAGTACAAATCGGTCATAATACAATGGACCAGGGTAATTATGCGATGGCAGCGGAATGTTACCGGAGAGCATTAGCAATTGATGGCTCAGATGTAAATGTACGAACTGATTATGGTGCTTGTTTACATGGGATGGGATTACCGGATAGAGCGATTATTGAATTCCAGACCGTGATTAAAGCAGCGCCGACTCACCAGATTGCCCATTTTAATATGGGGATTGTCTATTATACGATGCAGCAGACTGACTCAGCTAAAGTATATTTTAACAAATATCTTGAGATGGCACCGGATGGTTCAGCTGCGCCAAATGCGAAAAAATATCTTCAAGAAATAGGATAAAACCATCGGAGAATTTCTTCAAAATTTTGCCGGGTCGGTGTATGATTTATTACTCGACTCGGCTTTTTTGCTCTTGGTCGGGTTGCTGCTTGCAGGACTGATACATATTTTCCTCAATGAACAAACTTTGAACCGGCTATTCCGTGGGGAAAGTAAGTCTGTCGTTCTCAAAGCAGCGCTTATAGGCATTCCTTTGCCGCTCTGTTCCTGTTCAGTTTTACCAGTCGGGCTCCAATTGAAAAAAAATGGAATCAGCAAAGGAGGATTGACTTCGTTTCTGATTTCAACACCTGAAACGGGGGTTGATTCTATTTTGCTGACTTATTCCTTGACCAATCCGGCTTTAACATTAGCAAGACCAGTTGCTGCATTTGTTACTGCTGTTTCAGCAGGCTTGGTAGTAAATCAATTTGATAAAGATGAGGAAGAGGGTTCCATCGAATCGACTGAATCATCTTCCTGTTGTTCTTGTGAAGATAAACCGCAAAAACAACATTCCAAAGTATACCGGATGATTGATTATGCGTTTAATACAATTCTCAAAGATCTTGCGCCATATCTTTTTTGGGGATATTTGTTAGCCGGTTTTGTAGCAGCATTACTTGGTGATTATATGTCAGCGATTCCTGTTTATTTGCAGACGGGTATTGGAGGTTATGTCGGAGCGGTGATTGTCGGACTGCCGATGTATATTTGTGCGACATCTTCGACACCGCTTGCTGCGGTTCTCCTTTCATCAGGGTTTTCACCGGGAGCGATATTAGTTTTTCTTCTGGTAGGTCCTGCAACAAATATCACTTCGATGACGGTTGTTCTCTCAATGCTTCGCAAGCGGGGATTTGTACTGTATCTCACTTCAATTATTGTCGTTTCGATTATTTGCGGATTTCTGTTTGATTTTATCATGCAGAACTTCGGATCGAGTTTTTCGATGGCTGCATCAGGCGGGCATCAGCATTCGGATTCATTGCTTGCAATTGTGTCAACGATAGTCCTTACATGCGGGATTCTATATTTTCTTGTCAAAAAACTGCTCAAATTTTAATTGTTAAAATTTCTGAAATTTGTTTGTTTAAGGTATGGAACAAACAAATGAATCGCTTATTCTTTCAGTATTAGATTTTGTCTTTCCACCGCTATGTATCGGCTGTGGTGAATATACTGATGAGTCTGATATGATATGTAAAAGCTGTTTGGCGACTATAAATAAACTGAATGATATTTATTGCCTCAAATGTCATACTGTTTTGGAGGGTCGACAGAGATGTGATTTTTGTGTCGATGATGCATTACTGCTGTATTCGTATGGAGAATATCACAGTGCTTTAAAAGAGATGATAATTCAGTTTAAATTCAAAGGGATAACTAAACCTGCACAACTCTTTTCTCAAATGATAGCTGAAAACTTTTATCAGCAAATAACTGACCTAAATGCTGACTATTTGATACCAATACCATTGGCAACTTCACGTGAAAAAAAAAGAGGTTTTAATCAGGCTGAGATTATTGCTGAACACTTATCTAACCATTTACAGATTCCGGTGAATAATGATATCCTCTATCGGGTCAAAAACAATAAACCGCAGGCACGTCTTTCAATGGATAAACGAGCTAAAAATGTCAGAGCTGTCTTTGATATAGATGAAGATCTGACAGAAAAGTATAACCTGATTCTTGTCGATGATGTTGTGACCACCGGTTCGACCATTCTTGAAGCTGTCTCAGTATTGCAAAGCGGGGGATATAAAATTCCCGGAGTGATAACATTAGCTCATGCATTTAACCTATGATAACAAATTACTTACAGGATTATCTGCAGTATTTAAAACTGGAACGGGGGCTTTCGGCTAATTCTCTCAGTTCCTATAAAAATGATATTGAAAAGTTTTTTCTCGTTGTTGAAGTTAAAAAACCTCAAGATGTAGACCTTAAAATTATTTCATTGTTTTTTGATCAAATGCAGAAAGCGTCGATGAAACCTGCAACTATTGCCCGTAAAATTTCAACACTCAAACGATTTTTTTCATACCTGGTTGAACAGAATCATCTCAGGTCAAATATCTTTGACTCCGTATCAGCTCCGAAGATTGTACGCTATCATCCAAGTTATCTATCGCCTGCTGAAATTGATAGAATTATCAATGTAATCGACCTCTCAACAGCAAACGGTAAAAGAAACAGAGCAATTGTTGAGACTCTTTATGGATGCGGGCTTCGAATATCAGAGTTGATTAATCTTGAAGAGCGGCAGATTGAATTTGAAGCACAGTTTGTCAAGGTTGTCGGGAAAGGGAATAAACAACGGTTGGTCCCTTTGGGGAAATGTGCAAGTGATGCTATCAATTCTTACATGCTGGAGAAAGAGAAAAATGGTAAATTCAAAAACAGCAAAGTCCTCTTTTTGAACAGATTTGGTAAAAAATTCTCGAGAGTCGGGATTTGGAAGATTCTGAGGTCGATTATTGCTTTAGCTGGCATAGTAAAAGTTGTTACCCCGCATACGTTTAGACATTCGTTTGCAACCCATTTACTCGAAGGTGGAGCTGATTTAAGAATAGTGCAAGAAATGCTTGGACATGCCGATATATCTACTACACAAATATATACGACTGTAGATCGGGATTACTTAATTGCTGAACACAAAAAATACCATCCTAGAGAATTGGCAAGGACCTCAGGTAACGGAGAGACCACATAAGCCGAGTTATAATTTTGCTTTACGGCAAAAGAATATCTCCCTCGACTTTCATTTGGGACGGTATTTTTCCCTGCATAAAATAAACATTCATTACTTTGATACTTTTGAAGAGCTATCTGTTATTTGTCATCGGCATGATATCGATATGATATTACTTGCCGGAGCAACGGCGGATTCATTTATTAAGGAAGTTGAACTTGTCAAACTTGCCAAACAAAATACATTTTTAGCAGTAATACCGATTGTTTTATTCCATCCTGACCCTGATGAAAATATTCTCTTTGCCGCTTATCAAGCCGGAGCTGATGAGTTTATCCATGGTGACTGGAAAAACAAGCTCATCGAAGTCCGTATCAATAAAATCATCGAAAGACATAACCGGGATATGTCAATCAACCCCTCAACACATCTGCCTGGACCCAGTCTAATTGAAAGTGAGTTAACCAGACAATTAAACCTTGAGCAGGAGTTTGCTGTCGGGTATGCTGACCTCGATAATTTCAAAGCGTACAATGATTATTACGGCTATCATTATGGTGATAATATTATCCGAATGACGGCCAAGATAATTAAAGATATAGTTTTTGATGTAAGCAGAGGCGGTTTTGTCGGTCATATTGCCGGTGATGATTTTATTTTTATTATACCGAGAGCAGAGATTGATTTTATCTGTGAGAATATTATCAAATCTTTTGATGCTTTGATTCGATTGAAATATGCCGATGAGGACCTTGATCGGGGATATATTGTTACCAAAAGCAGACGGGGAGATGTTGAAGAGTTTCCGATTCTGACTATATCCATTGCTGTATTACAAAATGAGAAGGGGAGTTTTAAGCATGTCGGGGAGATGTCAAAGATGCTTGCTGATTTAAAAAAGGCTACCAAATTAAAATCCGGCTCGAACTATATGGTCGAACGAAGAAGTAAATATTAATTCCTATTTTTTCATAACTCTATTTTTTAAATCTATAATCGGTTGGAACGTCGGGTTGTATTGCATAGTTAAATCAATATATTTCATTATCGAATCTTTGGGGAACTCATTTTGTTCATACGATACAGCGATGACATAGTAAGCTTGATAGAGACTCGGGTCGGTTTTAACCGCCTTGAACATTTTTGAAAGACCAAACGAATATTGCTTTCGTTCAATATTGGAAAGTCCCCAGTTAAACAAATCACCGGCGTCAAGGTCATGGAGTCGTCGGGCGCGAATAAAAAGTGAATCGGAAAGCTCGTACTGCTCATAACGTGCATAGAATGCGGCAGCTTTTGAATAAACTTTCCAATGGGTAACTTTGGTAGATACTGCTTTGAAATGATATTCGAACGAGGAGTCAAGAAGCTGCTGCTGTTCATAAATGTCAGCTATATTTCCATACACACGACCAAGATCATTAATTTCACCATTTTCATAATCATGGTATTCAACTGCTTTTTTGAAAAGAGTTATAGCAGAATCTTTTTTCCCGACCTGCTGCATTAACAATCCATAGTTGTTGTAAGCCGGGGCGAAGTCTGACTGATTTTTAATAGCACGTTCGTAACTCTCTGCAGATTTATCGTACTTCCCAAGGCGATATTGGACAAATCCCAGATTGTTTACCAAGGATGCTGAATAAGGGAAGACCTGCTCAGCTAAAATATATTCCTCCTCAGCTTTTGCATAATCACCAAGCTGTTCATATTTGATACCATTATTAAAATGAATCTGGAAATCGGAACTTTGCCCCAAATCAAAATAATTAAAATTGAAAACAACAAGCGGTATGAAAAACAGTAACGTCGGTACAGCCAGTTCTTTTTTATTTTTCTTCCAAATCCTCATTAA
>QQUK01000243.1 GCA_008501655.1 Calditrichota bacterium | reverse complement strand
TCTCCGGTCCAGCCGGAATGGCGGTAACAGCCGGAGGACGTCCTAAGCCCTCAATGGTCGTTGCATACTGGCCGGCACTGATGCATCGCTCCCGTATCAAAGCAAAAGTGTTGACGATAGATACAAGTGGAGATGAAAATTTCCATGAAATCTCTTTCCCGATACGTGTACAGTCTGAACAGACGGAGAACGATAATCAAAAAGTAGCCAGCAAATTAAAAAAGAAAAGAGCAAACGGCGCACTAAAGGCAGTTAAGCTCAGACAAATCTGCTATGCCCGCTCAGGAGATAAAGGGGATACCTGTAATATTGGTGTTTTAGCCCGAACACCGGAAATCTACGATTGGATTGTTGATAATCTTACCGAACAAAAAGTAAAATCATTTTTTAAAGGAATAACCTTTGGAAAAGTCATCCGGTATGAACTCGAAAATCTGCACGCTCTGAATTTTCTGTTAGAAGGAACTCTTGGAGGCGGTGGTACGACATCATTGATGGTTGACCCGCAGGGAAAAACATTATCTCAGGCATTACTTCAGATGACAGTGAAAGTACCTTCATCTTTATTACAAAATAAATATATAAAGAGTTGATATGTATAGAATAGAAACTAAAATCGACACTACGTCGGTTCAATTCAAAGAAAACGATGAAAAAAACCGGGCTCAGCATCTTGAGTTTAAAGAGAAACTTGAGAAAATAAAGCTCGGTGGTTCGGAACGTGCCAGAAAAAGACATGTTGATCGCGGAAAGTTGTTACCCAGAGAACGATTGTCAAAACTGTTAGATAGAAATTCACCTTTTGTAGAATTATCTCCTCTTGCCGCTTATGACATGTACGACAATGTCGCACCGGCTGCAGGTATAATCACCGGTATCGGACGGGTACATGGGAAAGAATGTATGGTTATCGTAAACGATGCCACCGTCAAAGGTGGAACCTACTTTCCGATGACGATATTAAAACATGCCCGGGCTCAGGAAATTGCTGAAACCAATAATCTCCCCTGTGTCTCACTTGTTGATTCCGGCGGTATCTTTTTACCGCTGCAATCAGGTACTTTTCCGGATAAAGACCATTTCGGCAGAATATTTTATAACATGGCTCAGATGTCAGCCAAAAACATTCCGCAGCTATCGGTTGTGATGGGGTCCTGTACAGCAGGAGGTGCCTACCTTCCGGCAATGTCCGATGAAACGATCATCGTTAAAAAACAGGGTACTATTTTTATAGGCGGTCCGCCACTTGTCAAAGCTGCCACCGGTGAGATTGTAACTTCCGAGGAGCTTGGTGGGGCAGATGTCCATTGCCGGACTTCTGGTGTCTCTGACCATTACGCTGAAAATGATGAACATGCTATCGGGATTGCCCGAAACATCGTTGAAAACCTGAATCGTCCCAAACCGTTTGAACTTGACCGTTCAGCACCGGAAGATCCTTACTACGACCCCGAAGAATTATACGGAGTAGTTTCAAACGACATTAAAAAAGCATTTGATGTAAAAGAAATAATCGCCCGCATAGTCGACGGCTCCAAGTTTCATGAGTTCAAAGAACTGTATGGCTCAACTTTGGTCTGTGGTTTTGCAAAAATTATGGGATACCCGGTCGGCATCCTTGGCAACAACGGTGTCCTTTTTCCGGAATCATCCCAGAAAGGAGCTCACTTTATCGAGCTTTGCACAAACCGGAAAATTCCCCTTGTATTTTTACAGAACATTACCGGCTTTATAGTTGGTAAACAGTATGAAGCAAACGGTATTGCCCGTGATGGTGCTAAAATGGTTCATGCTGTTGCTAACGCTCAGGTACCGAAGTTTACCGTAGTCGTAGGTGGTTCCTACGGTGCAGGTAATTACGCCATGTGTGGTCGCGGATATTTCCCGAGACTGTTATGGATGTGGCCGAACTCAAAAATATGTGTGATGGGTGGTGAACAGGCTGCCGATGTGTTAGCACAGGTAAAAATCGAACAGCTTGAACGGGAAGAGAAAAGAAAACTTACTAAAGAAGAAATTGAAGCTATTCGACAGCCGATAATCGAAAAATATGAATCTGAATCAACACCTTATTTCTCCGGTGCAAGACTCTGGGATGACGGCATGATCGGCATGACAGAAACCCGCCAGATGCTTGCTTTGGGTATCTCTATGTCACTGAACCAGCCGATACCTGACCAGAAATACGGAATCTTCAGGATGTAGCTCATGGAATACAAAACTATTACATATAACAAACATGATTCGGTTGGCTATATAACTTTCAACCGTCCTGAAATCCATAATGCTTTCAACGCGACTCTTCTGAATGAAATGTCAGACCTGTTTGACCGGCTGGAAAATGATGATTCCCTTCGTGTAGTTGTCATAACCGGTGCCGGGAAATCGTTTTGTGCCGGAGCAGATTTAAACTGGATGCGCTCAGTGGTTGATCAGTCGTTTGAAGAAAACTTAACAGAATCAAATAATCTTGCCGATCTCTTTTACAAAATATATTCATTCAGACGTCCGGTTATTGGAAAAATTAACGGTGCAGCTATCGGAGGCGGTACCGGATTTGTTGCTGTTTGTGATATTGCTATTGCCGCTGAATCAGCAAAGTTCTCTTTTTCTGAAGTGAAGATCGGTGTCGTCCCGGCATGTATCGGTCCTTATGTCATCAAAAAGATGGGGGAAGGGAAAGCCAGGGAACTGTTTATCACCGGTGAACGAATGCTTGCCAAAAGAGCTTTTGAAGTCGGATTGGTAAACAAATTTGTAGCTGATGATAAACTTGATGATGAAGTCGATATCTTAATCAAGACAATCCTTTCTTCTGGTCCTGAAGCGATTGCGATGGCAAAAAAACTGATTTCTGAAGTTCCATCCATGTCCCCGGAAGAATTCAAACCATACACCGCTGAGATGATTGCAAAACTTCGCATTTCAGATGAAGGTCAGGAAGGGATGGATGCCTTCTTGAATAAACGGAAACCAAAATGGGTCAAAGAGTAGTTCGAGTAAAAAATGTCAGATAAATTATTTAACAAAATATTAGTAGCAAACCGTTCCGAGATTGCCGTGCGGGTTATTAACGCCTGCAAATCATTGGGAATTTTATCCGTTGCTGTTTATTCCGATGCTGATAAAAACAGCCGGCATGTTTTCCTTGCTGACGAAACTGTCCATATCGGCCCACCAGCACCAAGAGAGTCATATCTTGATATAGAAAAAATTATTAAAGCTGCCAAAGATACAAATGCCGAAGCAATCCATCCCGGCTATGGATTTCTTGCTGAAAACCCTGTGCTTGCTAAAAGATGTTCAGAAGAAGGGATTGTGTTTATCGGTCCTACTCCTGAGGCGATTAATCTTCTCGGCAACAAAGTTGAGTCACGCATTAAAATGGCTGATGCCGGAGTGCCGTTGATTCCCGGAATGAAAAAATCTGAGTCGGATATCAACGTATATAAAAAAGCTGCTAATGAAGCCGGCTATCCGGTGATGGTCAAGGCTGCTGCCGGCGGCGGTGGTAAAGGTATGCGGGTCGTGCATTCATCCGATGAACTCGAAGATGCTGTTTCAGCCGCCAAGAGAGAAGCTCTTAACGCATTTAACGATGACACTGTTTATCTTGAAAAGTTTATCGTCAATCCCAGACATATCGAATTTCAGGTTCTTGCTGATTCGCACGGAAATACCATACATCTTTTTGAACGGGAATGTTCGATTCAGCGGCGCCATCAGAAGATTATCGAAGAGACACCTTCAGTAGCATTAACAGATGAACTTCGGATGAAAATGGGTGCTGATGCTGTCAAAGTTGCCGAAACAGCCGGATATGTAAACGCCGGGACAGTTGAATTCCTGCTGGATCAATCAGGTTCTTATTATTTTCTCGAGATGAATACAAGAATACAGGTCGAACATCCAATTACCGAAATGGTCACCGGGGTTGATTTGGTTGCTGAACAGATTCGTATCGCCGCTGGAAAAACAATTGCTCATCTTAAAAATCTCTCGCAAAGAGGTCATGCGATTGAATGCCGTATCTACGCCGAAGACGGTGAGAACAATTTTATGCCGTCCACCGGAAAGATTTTGTTCTACACCGAACCATCCGGTCCCGGTATTCGGGTTGATTCCGGTGTCATGAAAAATAATCAAATTACAATCGACTATGACCCGATTCTGGCTAAACTGATTGTTCATGCCAACGACAGAGATTCCGCGATTAAAAAAATGATCCAGGCTCTACATGAATATAAAATACTCGGTTTAAGAACTTCTAAAAAATTTATGACCGATGTGTTGGAACATCCCGAATTTAACAAAGGGAATACCTATACCGATTTTATTGAAAAACATATGACTGAACGAACCGTAGATTTTGAAAAATATAAATCTATCGGTGCTGCTGTTTCTTCACTCGTTTCAACAGCAAAACCGGTTCTTTCCGATGGAACAGCTACAGGAATACCAAGTCCCTGGGAATTACTTGGAAATATTCAGATAGGAGATTCGATTCATGAGTAATTTGGATTTTTTATTTGAAGATGAAACGATTACTACAAAAACTGAAAAAACTGAGAATGGTTTCAAAGTTATTGTTGGTGATGAAGTTTATCATTTTGTTTCTAAAGGTGAGAATCTATTCAAATTATCGATAAACGGACAATCTCATCTTGCTGCAGCTGTCTACAATGATGGCAAATACTATGTCGATATCGATTCGGTGTTGTTGGAATTTAATGAACCGTCCTCTGACGGCTTTGCCGGAGGCGGAGCAGGTCAAGCCGGGGAGAAAGATAAAATATTTGCTCCGATGCCCGGTAAAATCGTCAAGCTTCAGGTCGCTGTAGGGGATGAAGTCAATATCAAACAGCAGATGGTTGTTGTTGAAGCGATGAAGATGGAAAATCAGGTGATTTCCAAAGCAAAGGGAAAAGTCAAAGCTATAAATTTTGCCGAAGGTGATCAGGTCGACACTGACAGTCCGATTATTGAACTTGAATTGGACGAAGAATGATAATGTTTTATAAATGAGATAAATTTAATTCTGTAGGCGCGGTCACGTGACCGCGCTTGCAAATTGTTAGATAAATTCAATCCAGATGTTGACATGTTGTGTCAGTAGGTCGAAAGTCTTGACATCCGATATTCAAACTTATTAGAATCCTTAAAACTTCACCCCAAAAGAAATCGGTACAAACTTCAATTCACCCTGCTCTTTGGTTTTAACCTGAAGATACTTTACCTGCGCAAAAAACTTAATCGGTCCCGAACCGAATTCAAACCCGCCGCCAAAATTTACATATAACTTTGACTGGTCATCAATCGTACCGCCATCATAAAAATCTGCTAATTGATCTGCCGGACCGGTATAAGTAATATCATCCTCGGTAATGCGGGATAATCCAACCCCGGCAAAAACAAAAGGACGGAAAGGAATCAGCGGTGGGCCGGGAGCAAAACGGACATCAATGCCATACATCCGCATCTTTAGTTTCCCGCCATCGACAAAATCCGATGCTCCCTCTATAAATTCAAAATCCTTGGAAACATTATTAATTCCGTATTTAAACACAAGTTGTGTTGCCGGAAGAAAATTAAAACCAACCGCACCTTCCAGATGATACCCGACTTTGTGAAAATCTTTCAGCCATTCCGGGTCGGAAGTAGTGCTGAGACCAGCTGATGCATATATGTTGAACGGTTTGATTTTAGCCGGTGCTTTATCCTGCCCTCTAAGAGAGGTATTACTGAGAAGCAAAATTGATAAGAGTATTAAAATTCGTTTCATATTAATTCCATTTAAATAGAAACATATTCAATAGAAAAGATAAAAATCTACTTAATTATAAGCCACAAAAAAACCGGAGCGAACTCCGGTTTTTTTTATTGTGATGCATGTAATACTGAATTTAGAATTTAACACCGACGGAAAGAGGAAGCATCGCTAATGTCATATCGTCAATAGAAATGTTGACATAACGGACTTTAACAAAAAACTGGGAAAACTGAACGCCACCGCCGACTTCAAAATAAAATTTGTTTTCTGAATCGTATGTATATGTCGTTGTAACAGTCCCGATAGTTTCTGTTTCATCGGACCATGAGAGAGTGGAAATACCGGCACCTGCAAAAACAAAAGGAGAAATCGGAGCAGCCGGGACACCTAAATTTAATTTCAGATCAGCACCTGCTAAAATCGCAGAAAGGTCTCCACCTTCAACACCTTCATAGTCACTGCTCAATTTGTGATAACCTAAGTTGATAAGGATTTCACCTTTAGGGAAAGAGTTAAATCCAAGCTGAGCATTTCCATGAAAGCCTGATTTATAAAAATCTGATGCATCACCTGATGGCAATGTTAAACCGGCTGAAGCATAAATATTAAACGGTTTTGCAGGTACTTGTGCTGATGCTGAGAATGCAAAAGCCATTACGATAATTGCGAGTAAAAGAATCTTTTTCATTACAACTCCTTGTTATGTTTTATTAATCCATTTATCGGTCTGATTTTGGAATACTTTATCGGAAATTGTTTCATTTTGCAACATAAAAAAACCCGCTTAAAAACGGGTTATAATTAAAATAATATCAAATCATTGTTTCTATAGGAATCCTTTTACTCCAAAACCGAATTGTAACGTATTCCCGGATAAATTTGAATCTCCATAACCGTATGGATAACTATAATATGTCCGATCACTGACATCATGGGTGAATCGAATAGCAAAATCTATAGAAATTTGATCTGACACAAAATAGAGAACTCCAAATCCGCCACCATACTGATTTATATGCTCATCTCCTGAACCGTTAAATGCTGTTATTATAGAGATATAAGGAACATTTATTCCTCTTTTGATTATCTTATCCCCGACAAAATAGTATTCGAGCGTAGGTTGAATTAACCAGGTTGAAGAAGAAACTTCTTCAAGTCTATATTCATTAAATCCGTAATAGATGTATGCTTGTTGAGTTATATGAGTGTAGGCAATACCCGGACTTATAAACAGATTTTGAGCGATACAAATTCCCAATTGGGAGTTGAAACTATATATTTTTGCATCACGATAAGCATCACCACCATAACTTGAATACGATGTAGAACCGGTAAGATAAACACTTCCCCCTTTAAACGGGCTTTGAGCTGCTATAATACTCGTGGTAAAGAGTAGCACTATTAAAAGTAGATAAAACAATTTCATTTTTTTCTCCCGTTTATCCTAAAATATGAACGTTGTCAGCCCGGCATTTGCCTGAATGATGTTTCCCGAAACTGATTCCCCGGAATAGCTAAAGTGGTTATAAGTATATACACCACCGATTTCAAGCGCTATAGCATCTGAAATCATAAACGCCATTCCAAGATGAATTCCAGCTGAAAATGCTGTAGATTCAGAAATAGACCCAATCATTGCTGTAGTTTTTAAATAGGGGAAAGCTTTTGAACTATTTTCTGATGATTTGAGATATTTTTCAAGTATCAATCCAAAAAAATAGTCTGTGGAAGAATAAGAACCAATATCTAAGTAGTTGAGTTCAACGATTCCTCCAAAAAAAGTACCATAGCTGACAGCACGTGAATATTTTGTACTGAGAGACAACGAACTAAAATCGTTGTATAAATCACCCGATTGAAAAACAAATGATGCACCCCCACCGACTGACTGACTTCTTCTTTCAAATGCTCCTCCGGCGAATATTGTTGCTGAAGTTAAGAGAAGTATTGTTAAAACAATATATTTTCTCATTTACGATCTCTTTCTCTTTAAAATGAAAACCCTGCTAACCCAAATCCAACTAAAAGGGAATAACCGGTTTCATCTTGTGAACTTCCGGTTCTGTTATTAAATTCAACCGATAATTTAAAATTGATATCAAGAGCGTAATGGGTGGCTACCATATTATAAAGCCCCAATGTCGTTCCCAATGAGATCGTATTGCTTTCCACTTCATAAGAATAAGGGTATGAATACCCATAATAATAGTCATAATAATACGACTGCTCTTCAGAAGTCGTCCGATAGTATTGAGCGGTAAAAGCTAAATAATACAGCGAATAATTTGAATTTTGCTGGAGTGCCGTTTTGGGGTTTAAAATAAATCCTAATTGCGGGCCGATTCCAATCTCAGAATAATCATAAGTATTGTTATGATAACTGTTATAACGGAATTCAGGTCCTAAATAGACCCCTTTCCCCGTAAAGAATAAAAAACTGGGAGCTAAATTTATCGTTGTTTGCCCTTTAGCACCTGTCTCATAAAGATCACCATCCTGATAAAGTATTGATGCATTGACTTTGACTATTTTACAACCCTTATCTGTTGCAGATTTTGCCGCATAAGCAGACCCGGACAAAATAATAATAATTAAGAATGTGATGATTGATTTGAACATGTTTACCTCCGAAGGATATATTCTCCCAAATTGTCTATTATTGATGATTCCTATATATACAGTCCTCATGGATATGTCAATCTGATACTGCGAATTCGGACAATTTATGTGAACATATTCACTTGATTTCATGTTCTATTTCTTGTATATATATGACTACTAACAGAATACTATTTAAATATTTGGAGGTTTATCCAATTTATGTCTAAGAAAAACGAAGCATACATAGTATCCGCCACCCGTTCCGCAATCGGAACCCTGCATGGCGGTTTAGGTTCATTCACAGCTCCTCAGCTTGGAGCATTTGCTATTAAAGAAGCAATCAAACGTTCCGGTGTTGATGCCAACGATATCGAAGAAGTCATTATGGGCCATGTCGTTCAAGGCGGCTCCGGACAGGCACCAGCCCGTCAGGCTGCCATTCATGGTGGTGCTCCGGCAACAGCTGGTTGTATGACTATCAACAAAGTATGCGGTTCCGGTCTCAAAGCAGTTATGCTTGCCGCTCAGTCAATCAAAGCAGGCGATGCCGATGTTATCATCGCTGGTGGTATGGAATCAATGTCAAACACACCGCTGGTCATGCACGGTGCCAAAACCGGTGTGAAATTCGGTCATCAGAAAATGACCGATATTATGATTTCAGACGGACTTTGGGATTCATTCAATAATTTCCACATGGGTTCCGCCGCGGAACTCACCCGTCAGAAAGCAAACATCACCCGCGAACAGCAGGATGAGTTTGCCTATAACTCCCACAGAAAAGCTACCGAAGCATGGGCAGCTAACAAATTTGATGCAGAAATTTTCCCGATAGAAGTTCCCCAACGCAAAGCCGACCCGATTGTATTCAACAAAGATGAAGGCTTCCGTCCAAGCATCTCAATTGAAAAACTTGCCAAGCTCCGCCCGGCATTTGAAAAAGACGGTACCGTAACAGCCGGTAATGCTCCGGGTCTTAACGACGGTTCTTCCGCTTCAGTCGTAGTTTCCGGTGAATATATGGAATCCAAAGGTCTGAAACCGCTTGCCAAAATCATCGACTACGCAACCGCCGGTACTCCGCCGGAAGATTTGTTCTTTGCGCCAATCTACGCCGTCCAGAAACTTATGAAAAAGATGGATGTCGACATTAACCATTGGGATCTTATCGAAGCAAACGAAGCATTCGCCGCTCAGGCACTCGCTGATGGTAACGAACTCGGCTGGGACTGGGATCGCGTAAACGTCAACGGTGGTGCTATCGCTCTTGGTCATCCTATCGGTGCCTCCGGTACCCGTATTTTGACTACCCTTATATATGCTTTAAAAGACAGAGGATTAAAAACAGGTATGGCAACTCTTTGCCTTGGTGGTGGAAACGCTGTCGCTCTGGCAATTGAATTGTGTTAAGAAAGTTCGGGTGTAATAATGAATGTTAATGATATCAAAAATGTCACCATTATCGGTGGCGGTACGATGGGAAACGGCATTGTCCAGGTTTTTGCGTCGTTCGGATATAAAGTAAACTTAGTAGATTTAAATCAGGATGTTCTCGACAACGCCGTCAAATCAATTTCCAAATCACTTGACCGTTTTGTCAAAAAAGAAAAAATCACCGAGGATCAGAAAAATGCGACCCTCGGAAATATAAATACATCAACCGATTTATCCGTCGCCAAAGATTCACAACTTGTCGTTGAAGCTGTCTCAGAAAATCTCGACATCAAACTGAAAATTTTCACACAGCTTGAATCAATTTGTGATAGTTCTACAATCTTCGCCTCAAACACATCATCACTCCCGATTACAAAACTTGCCTCGGCAACAAAACGTCCGGAGCAGTTTATCGGAATGCATTTCATGAATCCGGTGCCGATGATGAAACTTATCGAACTGATTCGCGGTATGGCAACATCGGATGAAACTTTTGCTTTAATCAAAGAACTTTCCGAAAAGCTCGGAAAGATTCCGGTCGAAGTAAACGATTTTCCCGGCTTTATTGCCAATCGTATCCTCATGCCGATGATAAATGAAGCTGTTTTTGCTCTGTTCGAAGGTGTCGGAACTGCTGAAGCTATTGACGAAGTTATGAAACTTGGTATGGCGCACCCGATGGGACCATTGACCCTTGCCGATTTTATCGGACTTGATGTCTGTCTTGCCATTCTCGAAGTCATGCATGATGGTCTCGGTGACCCGAAATACCGTCCATGTCCGCTTCTGATTAAAATGGTT
>QQUK01000292.1 GCA_008501655.1 Calditrichota bacterium | reverse complement strand
CCTGATAATGCTCATCGGGGTCATTTTGTTTGTGGTTTCGTTTTTTGTCTCTCTTTCAATCTGGGTTGTAATGCTTCTTTTAGCTCTGCCTATGATATTTTATCTTTTTACGTTTGTAGACCTCATAAAGACAATCAATCTGAAATCACCTAAAATGAAACGAATCAAAAAAACATTCTATATATTTTTAGCCGTTGGACTTCTCTTTCAATTTTTAGTTCCGATTGCCCCCTTGAATTTTGCTCTCCGGAATTCACCCTCTGTATTTACCGTGGAACGAAGTAATATGAGTCCGCTGTTTCAGCAGGGGGATGTACTGAAAACAAGCAAACTCGCATATTCGGTAGATCTTTTTTTCATGAAACGGCCGATTCTCTATGCTCTTCCTGAAAGATACGATATTATCCAGTTTGAAGATCAGAATGGGAATAAAAAAATCGGTATCGTCCTTGGATTACCGGGGGAATCAATCGAAATGTTTGACGGGATGCTTGCTGTAAATAATTATGCAATACCAAATGAACCGCCCGGGAATCTTCTCCTGCAGGGTAATATAGAATTGACAGATGTCGGGGAGTTTTCTATTTTAGCAGCAACATTGAGTTTAGGTACTGTTGATGAGCTGTACCAGGTAACTTTGGATGCTGTAGTTGGGAAAGTTGAAAAACTATTTTGAAAAATATAAAATTTATCATCTTTGATTTAGACGGAACACTTATAGATTCATCAGACGGGGTAGTTGAAGCGGTGAATTATTCACTGACTATGATGGGGGAACAACCGCAGCATCCCGAAAAGATAAAACCATTTATCGGATTCCCGCTGCAGACGATGTATCCGCATTTTTCAGATAAACCCATTGATGACTTATACAGACATTTTCAGGTTAAAGCTGCCGAGACAGTGGTTTCTTCGACCATACAACTTGATGCTGTCGAACCGACATTACAAGAGCTAAAAGATTCAGGCTATATTTTATCTATTGCCTCAACCAAAATCAAAGAACATATCTCTGGAGTCATAGACAAATTCAACTGGCATAACCTTATTACAGCTTATTCAGGAGGAAACGAGGTTGCCGAAGTCAAACCGGCACCGGATATCTTTAAGCTGACCATGCAAAAACTGAGCGCTGATAAAACCAACGCTATTGTTGTTGGGGATACTATTAATGATGTAATCGCTGCACAAAAAGCCGGTCTCCCGGTTATTGCCGTCCGTTCACCGTATGGTGATGATGAGGAGTTAAAAAAATCAAAACCGAATTATATTGTTGACCATATAACAGAAATAAAAAAAATAATTGATATTATGTAAGGGGATTATGATGGATCCACGAGTCAAAAAATTAGCAAAAGTTCTTATTCATTATTCGTTAAACCTCAAAAAAGGACAGCTCTTTAAAATTATCGGTGAGCAGGTTACGATGCCGTTGATGCTTGCTGCTTACGAAGAAGCAACCAAAGTCGGTGCTTATCCGTTTATTCAGGTCAAAGTACCCGAGGCTGAGGAACTCTTTTTTAAGTACGCCAATGATAACCAGATGAGATATATCTCACCGATTGTAAAACTGGAAAGTAATAAAATCGACGCTCTCCTTTCAATCTGGGGAAGTAATAATACGAAATATCTATCCAATATCGACTCCAAAAAACAGGCGTTGTCATATAAATACCGGCAGCCACTTATGAAAACTCTATTCAAACGGATTGGTGATAAATCGCTCAATTGGGTAGGTACTCAATTCCCGACCAATGCTGATGCCCAGCAGGCTGAGATGTCTCTTTCCGATTATGAAGACTTTGTCTACGGTGCCGGCAAAATGAATTTAGCTGACCCGGTCAAACATTGGAAAAAAGTCCACAAGGAACAGGATAGACTCATTAAGATTCTGAACAAGATTGATAAAATCCATATCCAGTCTCCGAACGCCGATTTGAGACTTTCTGTCAAAGGTCGCAAATGGATCAACTGCGCCGGAACTGAGAACTTCCCTGATGGTGAAGTTTTCACCGGTCCGATTGAAAATTCAGCAGAAGGCTTTATCCGCTATACCTATCCGGCTGTTTATGGTGGTCGTGAGGTCGAGAATGTTCGGCTTGAATTTAAAAAAGGAAAAGTCGTTAAAGAGACCGCTGCCAAAAACCAGAAGTATCTGACCGATATGCTCAATATGGACAAAGGGGCGCGGTTTATAGGTGAATTTGCTATCGGTACCAACTACGATATTAAACAGTTTTCAAAAAATATTCTCTTTGATGAAAAAATCGGTGGAACCTGCCATCTTGCCGTCGGTAAATCGATTGAGGAATCAGGTGGGAAGAATGTAAGTTCGCTACATTGGGATATGGTCTGTGATTTGAAAAAAGATTCCCAAATCACAGCCGACGGAAAAGTTATCTACAAAAACGGTAAGTTTACGATATAAGAAAGCGATGTCGGGAACCCTTTCCCGACTAAAAACCGTGCTTTCAGGCGTCTCGCCTGACAGCAAATGATTGTAGGGCAGGTCTCCCTGAGACCTGCCTTTTTAAGTCCCCTTTCCGCCGAGGCGGACTCAGGGTGACTTGAAAAACGGTGTTGTCGACATAAGTTAAACTATGCTGTCAGTAAGTAGGGTAGACCCCT
>QQUK01000383.1 GCA_008501655.1 Calditrichota bacterium | reverse complement strand
TGTTTAAGCATGCTGTAATTTGGGGTTATATCAATCGTGATCCTTCCCAATATGTAAAGCGTCCTCGTGTTGAACAAGAAGAGATGGACTTCCTCACACCAGAAGAGGTTCGATCATTCTTGGATCATGTCAATCCTACTTATTATACACTGTTTTTGACAGCTGTTATGACAGGAATGAGACGAGGTGAGGTTCTGGCTTTACAATGGGGTGATGTTGATTGGAACTCCAATCAAATACTTGTGAGACGTTCTTATAGTAAAGGTGAATTTATTCAACCTAAAACAAAGAACTCAATTCGTAGAATTGTTATATCTCCGGTATTAAAGCAATCGCTAAACAGGCACAGAACTTTTGGAAAAGATTTAGAAATGGATCTTATTTTTTCTAATGAAGTTGGATTGCCTCTCGATCCCGATAACTTAATCAAACGGGAGTTCCATCCCGCTTTGGATAGAGCAGGCTTACGTCGGATACGCTTCCATGATCTTCGGCACACTTACGCATCAATCTTAATTGCTCAAGGTGAGAATATCAAATTTGTTCAATCTCAACTTGGTCATGCGTCAGCAAAAACGACTCTTGATCGTTACGGACATTTGATGCCGAACCTTGATAATGATGCCGCTCGAAGATTAGATAAAACAGTTTTTGGAAATTTTGTTAGAAAACTGTTAGAAAATCCGGTATCTGAAGGAAATCCCACCAAAAAAGAAATCCCCGAAGTTGTTAAACTAAAGGGACTTAAAATTGGTAGCGGGGAGGGGATTTGAACCCCTGACCTTCGGGTTATGAGCCCGACGAGCTACCAAACTGCTCCACCCCGCGGTATAAGATGTTCAATATAGAGATGATTCAGCGAAAGTCAAGCCTTCATAATTATATTTTAAACTGATATTGTTTGCGGTTTCGCTAATGTAAACCTATATCTACTAACAATTAAAACAATTCAAGCAGGTCAATTGCCGTATAAACTAAGGCCAGCGCTAACATTGCTCCGAAAAGTTTCATCCGCAGTTCTGTGTGTAAAAATCGCCTGATATAATTACCGGTTAACGCCCAGAGAGTTATAGAAAAGAAACAGAAAGAGGTGAAAAGTAAAACTGTCAGAACTACTTTTATCGGTTGATCCAGCATCCCGGCTAAAAATGTTGTAAACACCGTTAAACCACAGAAAATTACTTTTGGATTAATAAATTGCAGCATAAAACCATTGTGATATTTCAGCGGTTTTGTATGAGCAGGGTCTTTAACTTTAGTACTGTTTTTATATACGGTATAAGCAAGATAGCAAATGTAAGCAGCCCCGATGTATCGGAGATAGGGGACAATGAGAGGAAAATAACTATTAACAAAAATAGAAAGCATTGAGGTGCTGAGCATGATAACCAAATATCCACTTGCTATCCCCGAAAGGAACGGCAAAGATTTTTTATACCCATACAACAGCCCCATTGAGGTTGATATAATATTATTAGGTCCCGGCGTTATCGTTGTTATAAATACAAAGATAACTGCCGGGATAAATTCGATCTGCATCTGATTGTTTATCCTTTAAGCGGATGTAATCTACGCTGCCTTTTTATCTTCGCGAAGCATAGATATTTTTAAAGCGGGTGGAGTGACCAGTGTTGTCACAATAACCATAATAACAACGGCAGAATAAGTCGATGTCGATATTACCGGTTCGCCGTTCAACATCAGATTGGCTCCGATTCCGGCAAAAATTAACCCAACCTCACCACGGGGAATCATACCAAGTCCGATAGCAATACGGTTAGTCGATTTATCAAATATAGCCAGAGAACAAACCTGCTTACCGACAATTGCGGCAAGTGTCATGACAGCAGCAAAACCTAAAATTTCTACATGTCCAAATGTGGTCAGATCTACCATCATACCCATACGTACAAAAAATATCGGTACTAAAAAGACAGCGATAGGATGAATCAACTCTTCGATAGTATGTTCACCCCGTTCTCTGAATTTAGTAAAATGAACTTCTTCCAAAATCAATCCGGCTGCAAAAGCACCGACAATCGGAGCTAATCCGATAAGACCGGCAACATAGGAGAGAGCAAAACAGACGAATAAACAAATCGAGAGAAATACTCCGGAGCCTTTGAGTCTGAGAGCAGCTGTGAAAAAGTGGGGGAGAATATATGCACCGATTACAATTGCGCCAACAATAAACAGAACAGCTTTGGAGATAATCCAAAGGATATCAAGTGAGCTGACGCCTTCACCACCAGCCGAAACAGCGGTGATAATACCGGCTACAACAGCAAGTATGACTAGTCCTAAAATATCATCAATGACCGCCGCACCTAAAATAATCTTTGCCTCCCGGGTTTGTATTTTCCCTATATCTTTCAATACCCGTGCTGTTATACCAACCGATGTCGCTGTTAATGTTGCACCGATAAAGACATGAACAAATACGGATGCATCAGGTAAAAAGAGGGCACCCACACCCCAGCCAAGGAAAAACGGAACAACGACACCAAAAATTGCAACCATAAACGAAGTCACGCCGACTTTCATCATATCTTTAACTGTCGACTCAAGTCCTACTTCAAAGAGCAGGAGGATAACACCGAGTTCTGCTAAAATCTCAAGGGTTAAATCATGTTCGAATGAGTTAAAAGCGTCAATCCCGATAAGGTTCAGATTCCCCAGTACCATCCCGATGACAAGTTCGCCTAACACTGCCGGTTGTTTGAATCGTTCAAAAAGGTCACCACCGAGTTTTGCAGCTAAGAGAATAACAATCAATTCCAAAAGGACAGAAAGAACCGGACCACCATGTCCTCCGCCTCCTTCTTCACCAGCCCCAGTCCCGGTTGATGCATAAGCTATTGAATAAGCAGCATATACTAATCCGATAGCACAGATGATGAAAAGCCGTTTATTAGTTAAAAAGCGCACAAAACCTCCGGGTTTAAAAAATCCATTTATTTTCAAAAAATGTATTATAGCTGGTGTTGTTGGACAAGCATTTTTTATAACAAAAAGTGAAAATATCTTATGTTTGTGCCCTTTTAAAGCTCTAAGCATCAACAAATCAACTGATTTTTACTCATGTTTATGCAGAAATTGTCGAAAATATCTAAAAGAACTAATTTTGGAAAATAAAGAGTAAAATATGTTTGTTATTATTGGTGCAGTAGTAGTATTTGGTTCTGTTTTAACCGGTTATGTATTACATGGTGGTCAAGTTCTTGCTCTCTACCAGCCTTTTGAAGTTCTCATTATTGGCGGAGCTGCCCTTGGATCGATGTTAATCTCAACTCCACTGAATATAATCAAAGCTATGATAAAGCAGCTTACCGGAGTTTTCAGTTCCGGGTATGGTAAAAAAGATTATAAGGACCTGCTGGTCATGATGTTTGAAATATTTAACATCGCCAGAAAAGACGGCCTAATCGGCTTGGAAAATCATGTCGAACATCCTGAAGATTCTGAAATTTTTAAAAGATATCCAAAATTTTTGAAAAATCATCACGCCGTTCATTTCTTTGCTGATACCATGCGGGTTATTATCTCGGGTGCAGTACAACCCCATGATTTAGAAGACCTGATGGAAAATGATATAGATGCGATGAAAGAGGAAGAACTTCATCCATCCCATTCACTTAATACTATGAGTGATTCATTGCCGGGCCTCGGTATTGTTGCAGCTGTTTTAGGTATTGTTATCACCATGGGAGCTATTGACGGACCGCCGGAAGAAATCGGTCATAAAGTAGGGGCAGCCCTCGTTGGTACTTTCTTAGGTATTTTAGCCTGTTACGGATTTGTAGGACCGCTTGCTGCTAATATGAAACATAAAGTTTTAATCGATCTACAATATATCAACTGCATGAAACATGCCTTACTCTCCTTCAATAAAGGTGTTGCTGGTGTTATCGCCGTAGAATTTGCAAGAAGAACTTTATTTGAAGATGTCCGACCCGGATTTACCGAATTAGAAGATGCCTGTAATGAGGCGAAACGGAGATAGCTATAGTGTCCGGTTCAGATCAGCCAATTATCAAAAAAGTAAAAAAAGTCCAGGGTGACGGTCACCATGGCGGAGCATGGAAAGTTGCGTTCGCAGATTTCATGACTGCAATGATGGCATTCTTTTTAGTCATGTGGCTTGTTGGCCAGAAACCGGATGTTCGCGAATCTGTCGCAGCTTTTTTCCAGAATCCTGGCGAATATATGGATAAAGGACAGTCAGGAGTCCTGAAAGGTGCTTCATCCCCTATAAAAAATTCAGCTCCTGTCGGTTCAATGATGAAAAAGAACGACCAGTCAAAAGCTGATTCCAAAGATAAAAAAGCATTGACGATTGCAGCAAAAAAAATTGCAAACGAACTTCAGAAACAGTCGATTTTTAAAAAACTCAAAGATAATATAAAAATGGAATTAACTTCCGAAGGGCTTCGGATTATTTTGAATGAGAATGAAAATTCTCCGGCGTTCTTTGAACCCGGCTCAGCCAAACTTTTGAAACAATCAGCAATTATTCTGATGATAATCGCAAAAGAACTGGGGAATCTCGAAAATCATATGGTCATTGAAGGACATACCGATGCATCATTTGGCGGTTCAAGACAGTACTCTAACTGGGAATTATCTGCTGACAGAGCAAACTCAGCAAGACGTTTGATGGATGTATCCGGATTATATGAAGGACAGGTTCGAGAGGTACGCGGATTTGCAGACCGTTTTCCAATGATTGTAAATGATAAAAATGATGACCGAAACAGAAGAATCACTCTTGTCGTTTTATATCTTTCCAAAGAATCGCAGCATGACCAGCTTGCCGTCGGGCAGGACCTGATGTCAGAATTAGACTAATCGGATTTTCCCTTAAAATTTGAAAAAAAAAGAGAAAAGCTGTACTGCTTTTCTCTTTAAATTTGTTTTCAAGTAGTATTTCTATTTGTCGCGAAGTTCCAACATCTCTTTTCTGATTTCCTGAGCAACAGCTTTGACTTCCTGCATAGCTTTTCTGACACGACCTGTTGCAGCTTTGTTACCTGATTCAGCTTTTTCTACATCATCTTTGATTGATTCAACAACTTCGATTAATTTTCCATAGCTTGACATTCTAAACTCCTTTAGATAATAAAAAAATTTTAGTTAGTAGTATTCCAGTTTTTAAGTGAGCGAAGTTTACATATCTTGCTCTTCTTGCGCAATATAAAAAAAGAAAAAGACTGGTTTTTATGCGTATTTGGGCTATATTGCCTCAAATTTAAGATAATACTACCCCGTGACTTTTATATCGGGGTTTTTCTGCTTGCAATTAATACGAAAGTAAAAAATGACAATACAGGAAAAAATTAACCAAATCGACCGGATTTATAATAGCTTTAGAAGCACTAATCAGCTTATTGAGCTATCTAACCAAATAAATAACAACAAGATAGAATACATACCCATAGCCGGTCTGCACGGGTCAGGGAGCTCTTTTCTTTTAAAATCGATCAAAGAAGAGACCAACCGACCGATTTTTGTAATCACTGAAACTACTGAATCAGCAAGAGATTATTGTGATGACCTTGCTTATCTCATAGACTCCCAACAGGTTGCCTTTTTCCCTTCGCGTCAGATTCTCCCTTATGATTTCCGCGCACCGGTAGGTGAGATTATGGGACAGCGGATTTCAACATTATCCGACCTCCTGGATAATAAGGTAAACATAGTTGTTTTACCGATTCGAGCCCTTATCGAACCGACAATCACTGTTAATAACCTTGAAAATAACCGGCTGGTGCTCCATGAAAAAGATGAAATCGAACTTGATGATCTGGTTCAAAAGCTAATCAGACTTGGTTTTAAACGGGTGGTAAATGTCGAAGAAGTTGGTGATTTTGCCCAAAGAGGCGGATTAGTTGACTTTTTCTCACCAGGTTCCGAAGCTCCGGTAAGATTAGAGCTGTTTGGTGATGAAGTCGACACAATCAGGCAGTTTGATGTCCGTTCCCAGCGTACAATCAACCGGATTAACTCTGTTTCAATTTTGCCTAAAAGAGAAATCCTCATCCGGGCGGAAACAATCGAGGAGAAACTTGAGGAACTGAATGAGGATGATGCTGACTTTATTCGGTATCGATACCTCAATGACCCGGAACTTCCCGGACTTGAGTGGCTGTCGTTGATGTTTGGAGAAAAACAAGGGTCCCTATTCGATTATATCGATGATAATTCTATTCTCTTTTTTGAAGGTCAAGGTTCACTTATAAATCAAATCGACCATATCACCGATGAAGCAAAACAGCTGTATAGCAAATTTTCAGATAGATTGACAAATCTTCCGACGCCGGATAAATATTACATTCCCAAAGAAGTCGTTGAAAAACAGTTATCAGCACATACGCAAATAGATCTGCTTCCTTTCAAAGGTGGTAAAAAAGATATAATTGATTTCGAATGTGCTCCACATCCCGCCTTAGGCTCCCGGCTTGATCTGCTTGGTGAGACCTTGAATCAGTACCGCCAGTTAGGGATTGACTATTGTATCATCACAGAAAACTCCGGTCAGGCTGATCGTTTAAAAGAACTTATTGAAGAAAAATCGAATTTTAAATTTGATGCAAATATCGAAGTCGCAAATCTCAAAGGCGGTTTTGTCTCCCAGCAGAATGGTTTTGCTCTTTTAACCGACCATGAGATTTTCTCCCGGCATCATCGAAGAGTCAGGCGGAAAAAGTTTAAAGAGGGTGTGGCAATTTCCGATTACACTAATCTTACCCGGGGTGATTTTGTTGTGCATACTGACCATGGTATCGCAAAGTATATCGGACTTGAAACCCTGACCGTCGATAACCGCAACCGGGATTGTCTTTTACTTAAGTATGCCGACGAAGATAAACTATTTGTACCAATCGAAGAATTTAACCGCGTCTCAAAATATTCCGGAAAAGATTCCGATCCGGTTCTCACCCGTCTGGGTGGTCCCGGATGGGAGAAGCTGAAAAAGAAAACCAAAAAAGCAATCGAGTTGATGGCGGAGGATCTGATTCTGCTTTATGCTGAACGGAAAGCGGCCAAAGGATTTGCGTTTGGGGAAGATACTGTCTGGCTCAAACAACTCGAAGCGTCATTTCCCTATGATGAAACACCTGACCAGCAAAAAGCTATCGATGATGTCAAACTTGATATGTCATTGGAAACAACTATGGATCGGCTGGTCTGCGGCGATGTCGGCTTTGGGAAAACAGAGGTTGCTGTTCGGGCGGCATTCAAAGCTATCGAAAAGGGGAAGCAGGTCGCGGTATTGGTTCCGACTACAATTTTAGCACAGCAACATTTCCAGACTTTCAAAGAGCGGTTTGCCGATTTTCCGGTCAATGTCGAGATGCTCTCTCGCTTCCGTACCCGCAAAGAGCAGGAAGCTATCGTTGAAAAAGTAGCTCAAGGTAAAATCGAACTTGTCGTCGGAACACATCGGTTATTCTCAAAAGATGTTTTGTTTAAAGACCTCGGACTTTTAGTCATTGATGAAGAACATCGCTTTGGCGTTCGGCATAAAGAAAAACTTCGTACTATGAAAGCAAATGTCGATACGCTTTCGATGACAGCAACCCCGATACCGAGAACTCTGCAGATGTCCCTGATGGGTGTGCGGGATATGTCTTTGATAACAACTTCACCAAAAGACAGACTGCCGATTATTACCGAGATTGCCGAGTTTGACCCGTCGATTATAGCAACGACGATACTCCGGGAAATCGACCGGGATGGTCAGGTCTTTTTTGTACATAACCGCGTTCAGACAATCGATGCAATGTATAACTATCTCAAAAAACATGTTCCCCAGGCTGAGATTGCCGTCGCTCATGGACAGATGCATGAAAAATCTCTCGAAGGAATCATGCTTGCCTTTATGAGCAAACGATACAATGTGCTTCTGTGTACTTCGATTATTGAATCCGGACTTGATATTCCCGAAGCGAATACGATTATTATCAACCGTGCCGACCGATTTGGACTTGCGCAATTGTATCAGCTTCGCGGTCGGGTCGGGCGTTCTTCAAAACGGGCGTATGCTTATCTGCTTACTCCGAATGTCCGCCTGCTTGCTTCCGATGCTATCAAACGTCTGCGGGCGATTGAAGCTCATTCCGATTTAGGTTCCGGGTTTGCTCTGGCGATGCGTGATCTGGAGATTCGTGGTGCCGGGTCGATTCTCGGTGCAAAACAATCCGGGTTTATCGAAGAGATCGGTTTTGATATGTACAACAAACTGCTTGAAGAAGCGATTGCTAAACTGCGCGGCATGGATCTGGAAATCCTCCCCGATACAAAACTGGAATGTGATATCGAAATGTACCTCGATGCAACCTACGTCAGCAACCGCCAGCAGAAAGTTGATATCTATCGGAGACTTGCTGATTGTAAATCTTTGCAGGAGATAGAGGATATCCGCGAAGAGGTCATCGACCGCTTTGGAAAACTTCCGAAATCAACGATTCATCTATTTAACGGTACGGCGGTGAAAGTTGCAGCATCTATTTTAGAAATTGAAAAAGTTAAAATCCGTAAAGGGAAAGTAAATCTGTTTTTCAAGGAGGGACGGATGCTTAAACGGGAAGAAGTCGAATCGATGCGCAAGGCAACCGATTGCGATATGGAATTTTCGTTGACGGGAAATGTTCAGATTATTGTCGATATGAAAGAGCTGACCCAATCGGATAGTTTGCTGACATTACGGAAGATGCTGTCGGGAGTGTAAGTATTCGTCATTCCCGGCTTGACCGGGAACCCAGTAATTATGTAGGTCAAGAGCTCTGCGCTCTTGACATTTTCAAATCATTCTGAGTCCGACAATGGCGGAAAGGAGACTTGAAATGCTTCAATCCGTCATTCCCGGCTTGACCGGGAATCCAGTTTGTGCTGTCAGGCGTCTCGCCTGACAGAATTGTCGGAACCACAGGGGTTCCGACCTAGAACTTCTGACTTTGCGAAAGATGCTGTCGGGGATGTAGGGTTTATTCTATTTTATCACTTTTACTTAAATTGTGTCTTGCACATAAGATTTTTACATTTTCAACTGTAATACTTGAACCTCCTTTTGAATATGGTATGTCATGGTCAAAATGTAATTCATCAGTTGCTTTACAGATCACGCACTTTCCGCCATCTCTTTTCCATACTTCCATTTTAACTTCCGTAGGGATAATGCGACTTCTTTGTTTCAGTAGAATAGTTTCATCAATTTCGTGTTCAGTAAGTTTAAGTTCAAACCTAAAGACTTTTCTATCTTCAGATATAATATGTTGATAATCTATTAAGTTAAACAATCCTCTGTATGACCAAACTCCAGGAAATATTTTTTCATATACCCGTATTCTTTCTGGCATTTTACCTTTTTTATAATTATTAACTGATTCAACAAATTTTCCGTTTTCAGTTAATTTACCAGTTTTAGTTTTCAATGGTTGATCATATTTCTTAGGATTATCAATATCTTTTGTTTTTGGAATATCATGACCTTCATAAATTATTTTTAACTCATCTTCAATTATCTGATCTGTATAGGGTGCGTTTTTTCGTTGAGACATAAGAATAACTGAATAATTTGGATTTAATCTAAAATTCATTCCTCTCTGTAATGTTTGTACATTTTCTATATCACACATCTTTCGATAAGAAATTATATCATCTTTAATCATCTTACCTCTCCCAAATTTCCAATTCCGGTATCACACCACTCTCAACATCAATCCCAACTCCGAACGAATTTCCGCCATAGGTTGAGTCTGTCTTAGATGGTTGGAACCATAACGAGTTGTTCTTAAACAGACTTGATGCTGTTTGTTTATCGTCTTTGAAATCGTAATAAAAATCGTTCCCGCCAATATCAATAAATCCGCCAAACGACTTACCATAAAAATAATAAGGTGTTAGCTTTGATGGCGTTTTATAGTAATCCCGATATGATGCTTCACCAAGTCCATCGGTACCTTCACCTAAGTAATAACTGTCGTTCCCGCCAACATCAATCAAAAAGGCAAACGAACGAATCTGTGCTAAGCCCATTGAAATTATCTTTGCCCGATAAACATCATCACCGTTTTTATTTATCAATAACGAATTGGCAAAATCCCACCCGAAGCCTAACGCCGCTCCTGCTGTTTCGTACAATTCATGTTTGTCGTTTCCATTTTCATCCAAAAGTATCCCATTACAAAAATGAGCACCGGAACCCTGGGTGAAGTAACAGGACTTGTACGTATCATCACCATTCCGGTCAACAGCTATCCCTGTCCCGAACCAATAACCGACACCCAGTGACCAGTTACCGGAATAGTAAAAATCATCCCCATGAATATCAACGATTGCACCGAGACCGCCCGCCCAAGAATGACCGTCGGAACCATCACCGCGTCGACCGAAACCGGCACCTTGAGCTTCGTTCCCGTTGATAGTATGTTCACTGTGGTAATCACCCCGGTTGAAAATTTCTGAAAACGGTTCTGCAGTATACCTGTCTTTGCCGTCAAACGAAGCACATACTCCGATTCCGCCTCCAACGCCACCGCAACCCTGACCGGAACCGTGGATGTAATACTCATCGTCACCGGTACAGTCTAAACAAAGTCCGATCACAAAATATCCGCAACCT
>QQUK01000043.1 GCA_008501655.1 Calditrichota bacterium | reverse complement strand
TCATGTTAAACGATTTGGAACTTTCAAGCGGTTGTAGTCCCCGAGTCGGAGAACCATAATCAAAGGCGGTGACCGATGCATAATACTCCAAAGAAGGTAACAGGTCGGTTAAGATATACTCATATTCAAAAAATTTGAAATATCCATCATCGGTGTAATACTCTTCGGTTAAACTATCTACCGGTACTCCCCGAGGGTCTAATGCATTTGGATATACTTTTACAATCGGACTTGAGTCACCATATTCGGAGACATTATAACGATGGGGTAAAAAGTAAAAAACCGAATCGGGGAAATCGGGATGAATGATAGCGGTACTGCTGTTATAATATTTATCCGGATGAAACGAGGTATCAGCACATCGGTCCGTTTTATGACTATAGAGACAGCGAAGCTGTTCAACTGTGAACGGGTCATCTTTTAAAACAAAGTTGCCTGATTTTGCTTCATATGCATATTTGTTATAATCTTCCCGGTCGTAGGATGCGACCAACGTCATCGATTCTTCCCGTTCATCAAGTCCGTAATAAACATTGTATCCTTCAAAATCATTTTTCCCCGAAAAAATATCCGGTTCCATTTCTGAGTTAGTTCCGTTGAATCGGATTTTTACACCATTTTCAATCGGTTCAAGTTTTACAACCGGCGGTTGCGGAGGTCCGGCGGCTTTCCAATCGGGTACACCGTCACCGGTGTAATAAATTGTATCAACATTGTCATACACCCATGTCGTCCCGACCAATACAGAATCATGTATACAGATTGTCTGTTCACCGGCATAGCCATCACCATCGGTGTCGACACCGGGGTTATCATAAATCCATTTTGCCCAACGGGCGTTTTTAAACAGGTCGGTAAAATCGAGATTCTGGTAGTAGGCATCGGGGTTGTCGGGAAGATTCCGTTGATAGTTTGTCGGGTCTGTATGGAAGTCCTCGCCCATGACTAATGCTATAGGAAACGATATCTCTTCGCCCGGTTCAAGGTCATACGGACCGACCGAGAGGAGGGTCGTAACAAAGGGGATTCTTACTATTCCTTCTACTTGCTCTTGAGGGGGATAGACCCAAACAGAATCGTTTTGATGTATCGTTCCTGTAAAAATTGGGTCAAAATCTATCTCACCATTAGATAGTAGATGATATCGATATTCATCGGATTTATTATGACCATATAATCCTAAACTTAAATCTCTATATGATTCTTTTTTTTGAGGAAAATAAGTTGAGCTAAAATTTGTCCACCAGTTAAATGAAGCATTCCTGTTATTAATTTTGTTTACTGGATAATCTAAAAAAAATAATCCATAAGAATCTGTACAGGATTTTACATCGTACTCACCGTCAAACACAACTTGATCTGTATATTCATCATTTACCGGGTCGCCGTCAATACTTGCAGACCACATAATATTAAATACATCTGTGACATCACAATCATCAGAGGTAACCTTTTTATCAATAAATCCGGAAAGTGTATGTAATTGTTGAAAATCAGGTAACGCAGTATAGCCAATACTTGGTCTTTGTTCGATCCCTATATAAAAATCTTTTATTGTCCTATTACTGTTAATATTTTTTATGATAATATTAAAAATTATAATATCTTCGGCATATTCAAACGACCATATATAACTATTTTTAAATATTTGGATACCTAAATGATATTTGTCTAAATCAAAAAAATATCCCCTTGGATTGCTTGCCAAATCAAATGTATCTGCTGAAGATTCAATTATATCAAGTTCAGAAATTGCATCTACTGAATAATAATCATTTGATTTTAATATTGATTTATATTCAATACTTTCATTATTAAAAATATCTGTGGTTAAAAAATTGGAAACTAATGTATCTGTTTTAACGATACCACCAAACCAAAGTGAAATATAATCAGAGTAACCTATCTTTGAATTTTTGGGATATTCTAAAAAGGGAGGAATATAGCTTATTACTCCTGTGTAACAATCGCGTTGAGGAAATGACGGGAAAACATTAGAATAATAGAGACCGCTAATACTATTGGCACCATAAGATTTTAATTTTAGTTTATTAATATCAATGGTGTTAATACAATGAAGGTCTTGTGAGAAAGCCGAAGAAAATATAGTAAATGTTATTATTATTGAGCAAAATGACTTTATAATTAACCCTTTATAATAGTTGCTCATTAAATACCTCCATGACCATGATAATTGTAATTGAGACGAATATCAAGTGCAGATGTTTATATATTTTTGAGTAACAAAAAGTCCCCTTTCCGCCGTAGGCGGACTCAGTGTGACGATGATAACTGGGTAGCCCACCCCTTGGGGTGGGTTTCTGTTCCACTTTCGAATGTCAATACAACCAACCCATTTGACTGGATTCCCGGTCAAGCCGGGAATGACGATTGATAATTAACTGTCAGGCAGGATGCCTGACAGCACAGTCGGACAAAACAGTCGGAGAGGAATGTCCGACCTACCAAATCTACATCTGTCCTACACTTAACAATTTACCATTCAATCCTTTAACCCAAAAATCATCTCCTGTAAAGCTCCTTTTTTATTATCTCCGAAACATTTAGTTACAAACTTCGTAATCTGTAACTAATGAGATAAACAAGTCTTGAAAATTCAGGAGAAAACGCATATGGTTAAAAAAGTTATCCTCACCGTCTGTTTTGTTGCTGTAGTAGGAGCGGTGCTCTTTTTTGCATTAGATGGTTCTGCTAAAAAAGATGATGGATACAAAACAGTAGCTGTGGAAAAAGGTTCGATAATTGATTTAGCACTTGCTGTCGGACGGATAGAACCACGAAAAGAAGTAAATGTTAAATCAAAAATCCCGGGTATTGTCAAAAAAATCTTTGTAGATATCGGTGACAAAGTCTCCGTAGGTGATCCTTTGTTTGAAATAGCTCCCGACCCGACCCCGATAGAACTCTCACAGGCAAAACGGGAACTTGAAATCCGTCAAAACAGCTATGATAACGCAAAAAGGGAATTTGACCGGGTCAAATCTTTAAAAGAAAAAGACCTTGTCGCTCCGCAGGATTACGATTCAAAAGAGGCAGCCTGTGAAGAAGAACGGCTCAGACTCGAACAAGCCAAAGAAAAACTATCCTTATTGGAATCGGGTCGTATGATTGACAATTCCAAAGAAGTCGCCAATATCATTCGTTCGACCGTTTCCGGTACCGTCCTTTCCCGGATGGTTGAAGAGGGTGACCCGGTTGTTCCGCTGACATCGTATCAGGCTGGTACCGATCTTATGTCGCTTGCCAAAATGGATGACCTGATTTTTAAAGGGAATGTCGATGAAATCGATGTCGGAAAACTGCATGTCGGTATGATGACCGAAATCGAAATCGGTGCTTTATCTTCTAAAGATAAAATCGAAGGTAAACTGACCAAAATCTCCCCAAAAGCTCATAAAGAAGATGGTTCCACAATGTTTGGTGTCGAAATCGAAATCACCGACCAGGGAAACAAATACCTCAGAGCCGGATATTCAGCAAACGCTGAAGTTATCATTACCAAAAAAGAAGATATTCTTTTAATACCGGAAAGACTTCTGGTAACCAGAGATTCATCATACTTTGTAGAAATCGAAGATTCCTTAAAAATTATAACCGAACGTGAAGTACATACCGGTCTTTCAGACGGTATCAAAATCGAAGTTGTAGATGGTGTCGATGAAGGTGAACTTATTGTCGAACGTCCTCCAAAAGAAATTTCAGTCTCTGACTAACATACGGGGTTAAGTGTGCTGCCTATAGTTACATTAAAACAATTTTTCAATGATTTGAGACGACAGAAACTTCGTTCGTTGATGACGATGTTCGGAATTTTCTGGGGTACCTGTTCAATTGTACTGCTCTTTGCTTTTGGTAAAGGGATGACTGAAGCTCAGTTAAAGTCTCAGCTTGGGCTTGGCGAGAACATCGCGATATTCTGGCCGGGGATAACCGGGAAAGAATACAAAGGTCTCCCGCGCGGAAGACGGGTGCGTCCGACTGAAAAGGATGTCGAACTTATCAAGAAAAAATCGCAGCTTGTCAATCGTATATCTCCTGAATACAGTAAGTGGAATGTTGCCATTAAATATAAAAATCAGAACACTGTAAGACAGATAACCGGTATCTGGCCGGAATTCGGGGAAATGCGGAATATCATTCCGGATTATGGGTCCCGTTTTATTAACGATAGAGATATGAAGGACAGAAGACGGGTTGTATTTATCGGTAATCTGTTAAAAGATGATCTTTTTGGTGACGAGGATGCTGTCGGAAAACAGATTCTGATGAACGGTATGCCGTTTACGGTTATCGGTGTGATGAAACCGAAAAAACAGGACAGTTCCTATGGGAACCGTGACAGCCGCAAAGCTTGCATCCCAGCATCGACGTTTCAGGCGATGTACTCCAACCGGTATATGAACAACTTTGTTGCTCAATGTAAACCGGAATTTACAATGGAACAGACCCGACAGGAAATTTATACGATACTCGGTGAAAAGTATAAATTTGATCCAAGCGACCGGGAAGCTCTTTCGGTCTGGGATACAACCCGCGGGTTTGCATTTTTGAAAACATTCTTCACTGCTTTCTCTGGATTTTTAGTCGGTATCGGAATTGCAACGTTGATTACCGGTGCTATCGGTGTATCCAATATTATGAATGTTGTTTTAGAAGAACGAACCAAAGAGATCGGTATCAAGATGGCTTTAGGTGCCAAAAAATATTATATCATGCTGCAGTTTATTTTTGAGACATTACTTATAACCTTTTTCGGCGGCTTGTTTGGATTTCTCTTCGCCTGGGGTGTAATAGCTGTTTTCCCGATGCTGCAGTTAGAAGAATTTGTTGGCACACCTTCTATCAATATATGGGGTGGTGTCATGGTTACGATTGTCTTAGGTATTGTATCGCTGGTCGCCGGATATTTCCCGGCAAGGAGAGCATCAAATTTGCAACCGGTTCAGGCACTCAAACTATTTTAGGATATGAAATATGAATTTATCCGTTATATATAATGTCTTCATTCGTGATTTTAGAAAACAGAAAAAAAGAATCACCCTGACTCTGTTTGCATTAGCCTGGGGAACCCTATCAATAATGCTGTTACTCGGTTTTGGAGAAGGTCTCAGCAATCAGCTTTCACTGAACCAAAAAGGTATGGGTGAATCAATCATGGTTGTATGGGGCGGGCAGACTTCGATACCGTTTAAAGGAATGGGAAAAGGAAGACGGGTCTGGCTGCATCAGGAAGATATCGAATATATCAAAGGAACCGTACCGGAAGTATTAGATGTTGGCGGTGAATATGACCGTTGGGGAGTCCGTGCTGAACGGGGAGATATCGTTTTATCGGAGCATATTAACGGTGTCACTCCGAACTATGAAAAACTGCGTCATTTTATTCCGATTATGGGCGGGCGAATGATTAATGATATCGATATAAAACTGAAACGACGGGTTGCATTTTTGGGCTGGGAAGTCGCCAAACGTTTGTTCCCTGAATCCGATCCGGTTGGACAAAAGTTTTTGCTGAATGGAGCACCGTATACGGTTATTGGTGTGATGAAAGAAAAGCTGACAATGGGGAATTATAACGGCATGGACTTTGACCGGATTGTTATTCCGCTTTCAACATTTAAAGCGACTTTCGGTGACCCGTATCTTGATAACCTTGTTGTTCAGCTTCCCAAAGGTGTCAATTCTGAAATGGTTGAAAAAAAGATGCTCGCATCGTTTTCTGAAAAATATAAGTTTGACCCGTCCGATGACCGGGCGATCTCAGTCTGGGATACAATCGCCGGTGCTAAAGAGTTTAATAATATCCTGATGGGTATCAATATCTTTTTAGGGATTATCGGCGGATTGACCCTGTTAATCGCCGGAGTTGGTGTCGCAAATATTATGTATGTATCAATCAAAGAACGTACCCGTGAAATCGGTATCAAAATGGCGATGGGTGCAAGACGCTCTTACATCATGGTACAATTTTTGATTGAAGCTTTGATGATTACATTCCTCGGGGGATTCGGGGGGATGGCTATCAGTTATATCCTCACTGAGTCTTTCAAACGGGTACCAATTCAATCGGATGTTCTCGATATGATGGGAAGACCTACAATCTCTTTAGAGATTGGAATTATTGTCATCACAATACTGGGAATTATGGGTGTCTTTTCGGGACTCTTCCCGGCAATGAAAGCATCATCGGTCTCACCGGTGGAATCTTTACGATATGAATAACAAACGAGCGGAGAATAGATTATGATTGAAATGAATGCACTTGAAAAAACATACATCACCGGAGCGGTGGAGTTTCAGGCATTAAAGCTTATAGATCTTACCATCAACAAAGGTGAGTATGTCTCGATTGTGGGACCATCCGGTTCCGGTAAATCAACGATGATGAATATCATCGGCTGTCTTGATATTCCGACCGGCGGCAGTTATAAACTTGACGGGGAAGATGTCGGGAAAATGTCATCGAATCAGCTTGCTGATATCCGCAACAGAACAATAGGTTTTGTTTTCCAGGCATTTAATCTGCTTCCGTATGCAACCGCTTATGAGAATGTCGAAGTCCCGCTTCTGTTTGCAAAAGCAAACAATAAAGAACGTGAGAGAAGAATAATCGAATTATTAAACGGTGTAGGTCTCGGAAATAAATTGAATAACAAACCTACTGAAATGTCCGGTGGTGGGAGGCAGCGTGTGGCGATTGCCCGGGCTCTGGCCTGCAATCCGGATATTATTTTAGCTGATGAACCGACCGGTAACCTTGATACCGCATCCGGTTCAGAGATTGTCAAAATATTTGATGAACTTCATGAAATGGGCAAAACGGTTGTCATGATTACCCACGATATGTCTATTGCTGACAAAACTGACCGTATTATTAAAATCCGTGACGGACTGATTGAATCAGACGGGTACCATAAAAAAGCCTCTTAGCAGGATATTACCAATATGAAAAAAGGCAGTCCGCCAATGTGGACTGCCTTTATACTTTGCAACGTTTCACTTTATTTTCCACATCCCGGATCGGCACCACCCCCAAACATATAATCTACAAAGCAGACAAGGTCGGCGACATCGATTAAACAGTCACAATTACAGTCAGCCTCTTCGATTGAGAGTTCCGGACCGCTGGCAAACATAAAATCTACGAGCGATACTAAATTGGAGATATCAAACGTTCCGGCTGTATACCCGCAGGTTGGCTCCGGCAGCAGTTTAAAATAACCGTTATTTAATTGGAAATATGAAGTATCAAGAACTTGATGTATGATGGTGTCAACTGCGATTGAATCACATTCATTTGGTAATGGAATTTGCATAAAATTAAGACATTCCTCACCTATCCATTGAGTACAAGTAAAACATGAAGTATCGATAATCATTTCTGAGTATGTACCGATCGTATTTCCAAGATGATCGGAAAAATTAAAATTATCAATAAGATCCGAAATCAGATAAAAATCCACTGTTGAATCTCCCGGAAAGAGAGGTAGAGTATCTACAACATCTAAATAAAGTTTGAAGAGTAATGTGTCTGATGTGGGGAGAATAGAATGTCCTACAATATCAAACGTAAAAGGAACCAATCCAGTAATTTTTGTATCTGTACCTAATCCAGATAAAGACCTACTATAGGTATCCATGTTTTCCGATACCGAACCTGAATTAGAATTGATAACAAGCGTATCTAAATATGAATTTACGTGAATAAAATCTGCTTGAGACAAAGTAAAAACTTGGGTGGAATCAATACAATCCAGACCGGACCATTGATTGCAGGACCAGAAGGTTGTATCAAAAATAGTCACAGTATCCTGATGAAACGTAAGTAAATCAGGTCTACTCATTTGAATCCAGAATGTGAATCCTGCGATTGTATCTGAAACATTAGTAATATTAATATCGAGAGGGATCAGTTTTTCGCCAAGTTGTCCGGATACTGAATCAATAGAGAGAGTAATATTCTGTGAGTTTGTTTGAGATACACTAACAAGAGAAATGAATAAAATGAAAATAATTATTGAAAAAAAAGAACGGTTAAAACGGTTCAAAAAGGACATAGGACTCTCCACATTTTTGAGTTTAAATTAGTCCTTTAAAAATGCTCCGATAATATTCCCTTATATTGTTCGTGGTGTAGGTGAAATTGTATATTATAATAATATAACAATATATAATTCTGTCAAGGAATTATAATATCAATAATCCGACAAAAGGAAATTACCGATAATTGATTACTATGTTTAACGTTAAGCTTTATCAACTTCCGCATCCCGGAGAAGCTCCGCCACCGAACATATATTCTACAAAACAGACAAGGTCAGCGACATCAATATTACAGTCACAATTGCAGTCAGCTTCGATTACTGAAAGGGCAGGACCTCCTCCGAACATAAATTCCACTAATTCAACCAAACTCGCAATATCAAAAATGCCGTCATCATACCCGCAAGCCGGGAGGAGTGTAAATGTTCCTGAATGAACTTCGATAGTAGCGCGGTCAATTACATTTCCATATTGATCAGATAGAATAAATTTATCTAAAAATTCAGTATTCACAAAAATATCAATGAGTGAATCTGATGGTTGTACAGCAAACTCATCTACTACATCTACAAAACATCGAAAAAACAATTCATTTGTTACAGCAGGATAAAGATATTGACTTGCATCGGGTATCGGGTAACTGCCATTGACATCTAAATTGGTAGAATTACTGAATGTTGCATTTGCCCAAATCCACCAGCTGCTTATGATTGATCCATTGACGCTTAACCTATTGACAGATGGAAAAGAAATGATATCAGGTCTGCTCAATTGAAACCAGAGTTCAAATCCTGCAATGGTATCTTGCGTTGAAGTAATCCTGATATCGATCGGGATATGTTTTTCACCTAATCTCCCGGATATAGAATCAACTGTGATGATTATGTTTTGTGAAACAGTTTTTGATGCTGAAAAAAAGGAAAAACCAAAAAGAAATAAAACGACACAAAATCGTTTCCGAAAGAAACGGGTGATAAAGGACATACGTTTTTCTCCGCATTTGGGGTTTCAAAAGCCCTTTAAAAAATCTGTCGAAATGTTCCCTAATTAGTTCAAGTGGTATAAGTAGGTATTAATCGCAATTATATCTGAATTTTTAAAACTGTCAAGATATCTTATTAGTGGAATTAATAAATTTTAAGCGCTACAGGTAACTTATTGTTGTACAATGGATTAAAATCCATACTCGGAAGGTTGATTTCTAACTCCTCTCTTACTTCAGTAATAAAAAATTACTTGAGATACACAGGATTCCTGCGTATACTCAACTCATTAAAATTTTCTCAGACAGAGGCTTATGTACGAAAAACAAAGAACTATAGCAAAAGAGATTTCATTATCAGGGATTGGACTTCACACCGGTGTCAATACAACGATGACATTTAAACCGGCTCCTCCTGATCATGGCATCCGATTTGTACGATCTGATATTCCGGATAAACCGTGGGTGATTGCTGATGTTGATCATGTCGTTGATATTTCCCGTGGAACAACCCTGCAAAACGGGGAAGCAAAAGTCTGGACGGTAGAACATGTCCTGGCAGCGTTTGCCGGACTGCAGATTGACAATATGATTGTCGAACTCGACAATCTCGAACCACCGGTTATCGATGGTTCTGCCAAACCGTATGTAGATGTAATTCTTGAAGCTGGGATTCAGGATCAGGATGCTGATAAATTTTATCTCGAAATCGATACGCCGATGGCATACTCCGAATCGGAACGTGATGTTGACCTTGTTGTGGCACCATCCGATGATCTCAGAATCACGTTTATGATTGATTATAAAAACCCGGCTCTCGGAACCCAGTATACTACTCTTGTAAATTTAGAGGAAGAGTTTGTCGAAGAGTTTGCACCGGCGAGAACATTCTGTTTTCTCTCTGAAGTAGAGATGCTGAAAAACGCCGGACTTATTAAAGGCGGGGGACTTAATAACGCCGTGGTAATTTATGATTCCGATTTAGGTCAGATAGAGGTTGACCGAATCCGCAAAGCACTTGATTTAAAAGATGAAGCATTTGTCGGTGACACCGGAATTATCAATGATATTCCCCTCCGCTTTTATAACGAACCGGTAAGACACAAGACCCTTGATTTACTGGGTGATTTGATGCTGATAGGAGTTCCGTTTAAAGGTCATGTCCTCGCAGCCCGTTCCGGTCATAAAGCAAATGTTGCTTTAGCAAAACGGATGCGGAATCTCTATAAAAAGAAAAAGATAGCCGCTAAATATTCCTCCGGTTCAACGAATATGCTGGATATCAATTCGATTTTCAAATTTCTCCCGCATCGTTATCCGTTTTTACTTATTGACCGAATCTTAGACCTCGAACCGGATAAACGGGTTACCGCGATAAAAAATGTCACAATCAACGAACCGTTTTTCCAGGGGCATTTCCCCAATCATCCGATTATGCCGGGTGTATTGATTCTTGAAGCGATGGCTCAGGCTGGTGGAGTGCTTTTATTGAATGCAGTTGATAATCCTGAAGAAACAGTTGTTTATTTTATGTCGATAGATAATGCAAAATTCCGAAAACCGGTTATTCCAGGTGACCAGCTTCGCTTTGAACTTGAAATGATC
>QQUK01000192.1 GCA_008501655.1 Calditrichota bacterium | reverse complement strand
ATTTGTATTGATTTTGCCCGATAGAAAGGATAAATTGAAAACTTATCCTTTTCGGGGCGTGGCGCAGCCCGGTAGCGCGCTTGCTTCGGGAGTAAGAGGTCGCTGGTTCAAATCCAGTCGCCCCGATTATTTAATTTACCTGCAGTATTATTCTAAAGGGAAGATAATACTGATTTTTTATAGTTACTAAACAGGGGATTGGGTTAGAAAGGATTAGAAAAGGAATGGAACGTAAGCCTGTGATTGCGGTCGTTGGGGCGGGGAAATGTTCTAAAAAACTTCGCGATTTGGCAGCTGAAGTTGGGAAATATGTCGCCGAAAACGGTGGGGTTATCGTTTGTGGAGGCATGGGTGGAATAATGGAAGGTGCTGCACGCGGAGCTAAAGAAGCCGGAGGCACAACTATCGGTATTCTCCCATCAGATAACAAAGAAGACGCTAACGAATTTATTGATATTGTCATCCCATCAGGTTTTGGTGAAGCAAGAAACTTACTTGTTATTCGTGCTGCTGATGCTGTTATTGCTTTTCCCGGTAAATTCGGGACATTGTCAGAAATGGCGTTTGCGTTGCAGGGCGGGAAACCGTTGATTTCTGTAAATGCCTGGAAGCTCGGCGATGATATCAAAGTTGTTGATGATCCTATAGAAGCTGCGAAGTTAGCTATGGAGCTTGCTCAGGAGGGAAAATGAGTTCGGCTTCAGCCGAAATCAAATGTATAGGAAATGTCCAGGGAGTAGGGTACAGGTACTTCTGTTTACAAAAAGCGAAACAACACAATTTAACCGGGTGGGTAAAAAACTGTCCGGATGGTACCGTTGATCTTGCCATTGAGGGAGAGAAACAAACTATAGAAGAATTTATTACTCTGTTAAAAGAAGGTCCCCGGGCTGCTGAAGTTACTGATGTTCTAATCCATTGGGGAGAGAAGTTACATAAATTTTCAAACTTTGAAATAAGATATTAATGTTTATATTGTCGATATGGATACTATAAAACAATATATCAGGTCAGTCCCAGATTTTCCAAAAGCGGGTATAAATTTCTACGACATAACGACGTTGATGAAAGATCCGGAAGGGTTCAAACTTGCACTGGATCAAATGGAAAAATTTGTTAAAAGTAAAGATCCGGATAAACTCATCTGTATCGAATCACGCGGTTTTATTTTTGGTGCTGCCTTATCTGATAGGTTAGATATTGGCTTTGTCCCAGCCCGAAAGCCGGGTAAACTTCCCGCTGAGACAATCTCAGAAGAATATGAGCTTGAATATGGCACCGATAAACTTGAAATTCATGTCGATTCTATCAAAACCGGTGACCGTATTGTGATTGTCGATGACCTTTTGGCAACCGGGGGGACGATGCTTGCCGTCTGCAAACTTGTTGAAAAACTTGGTGGATCAGTTGAGGGTGTTTCCTGTGTGATAGACCTTGAATTCCTCCCCTGGCGAGAAAAGTTACAAGCGTATGATGTCAATTATCTGATTTCTTACGATTCTGAATAATTTGCCCCCGTAGCTCAGTCGGATAGAGCAATGGTTTCCTAAACCGTGTGCCGCAGGTTCAATTCCTGCCGGGGGTATTTACTTGATTTTTCCTCTTTTCGGCATGATTCTGTAACTCCCGCAATAACTTCTTGTATTTCAATTAGATACCCTGTAGATTATTTCTCAAAATAATTTGACATATCTGAAATTTCTCCATATATTCGTTAATTATTTTGAGGCGGTAATCCGTCTATATTAAAACTGTAAAAAGATGTTTTATCATAGAGTAAGGAGTTTTGTAGGATGAAAAAATCCTTAATAGCATTTTTGTTTGTAATATTTGCCATTTCAACTGTTTCTTATGCCCAATCGGAACAGGATATTGACCTTATTGAATCCGCCACCAGCTATAACTTTTATAATTTTGATTTTGTCGGCAGTGGAGCTCGGGCAAAAGGAATGGGAAATGCATTTTTAGCAATCTCAAACGATGCCACCAGCGGTGCATGGAATCCGGCCGGTATGTTTGAAATTGAAAAATCTGTAATTAGTTTAAACTACTCATCTTTAAGCCCCTCAGGAAATTCAACTTCTTTGTTTAATAGTAACCCGATAACAATTGATCATTCCGGGTCGATTGGTGAAATTTCATCATTTAACTTTGTATCACCTCTGAGAATCAAAGGGCATCCGTTTGTATTTTCTGCTAACCTTACCAGAAATTTTGATAACTTCACAAACATAAAATATCAGTCAAGTATTACACGTTTAAATATTGTACCTGCTGGAGTTGTCGTCTATTTTGATACTGTCGGATTTGATGTTAATGCAGAAATAAAATCTACTGGTGGATTAAACTCTATTAACTTTGGTATGGGTACAAGATTTTACGGTAATGTCTCATTTGGTGCAGCTGTAAATATTTACACCGGACATACGTTATATGAAATATTACAAACAGCGACTACGGATGGTCCGACCTGGCGTGTAACTGCAAGACAGTTTGGTGCAATTGACCAGTATATCACTATCAGGGATACAAACAAATTCTCCGGAACAAATGTAACTTTAGGGTTAAAATATAACGGAGAGAGAACATCCGGAGCACTTGTTATCAGAACACCTTTTGAGCTCAGTGAAAACAGAGAACAGGCAATTTATAA
>QQUK01000358.1 GCA_008501655.1 Calditrichota bacterium | reverse complement strand
GCAGCGAAACTTAATTTCAAGGTTGCCGGTTCTAAGCTTGGGAAATATGTAAAAGATGCACAGGTGTATCTGTCAAATCTTGACTCTGATTCAATAAAATCGTTTATTGACAGTAAATCTCTGACGTTTGAACTCAACGGTGATTCTGTTACGCTTGTATCTGAAGATGTAGAGATTATTAAAAATGAAAACGAAGGGTATGCTGTCGAATCGGAAAACTCAATCTCCGTTGCGCTTGATACTAATCTGACGAACGAATTGATAAACGAAGGGTTCGCACGGGAGATTGTAAACAAAGTACAAAATATGCGGAAAACTTCCGGATTCGAAGTTACCGACCGGATAACGATATCAATATGTTCATCCGACAAGCTCGTTTCAGCAGCTGAAAAGTTTAACAAGTTTATTCAGGATGAAACTCTTGCTGATAAACTGAACATTTCCGGTGCTAAACCCGTAAACTCCACTGAGTGGGATATAAACGGTGAAAAAGCTGAAATTTCAGTAACTAAAGTATAGATAAGAGGAATCAGATGAAAAAAGCTGATTTGGACAAATTTAGAAAACTTCTGTTAGCCAAGCGGGAAGAGATGTCTAAGGAAATCTCCGGTATCACCTCACGGTTTGATGCAACATTAAAAGAAAAAACCGGTGATCTCTCTTCGCATTCATATCATATGGCCGACCAGGGAACCGACGCGATGGAACGTGAAATGGCGTTTGCCCGTTCATCAAAATCGGGAAGGTTTATCCATCATATTGATATGGCCTTAAAAAGAATCGAAGACGGTACTTACGGCAAATGTTTCGGCTGTGGAAAACAGATTAAGGTTGCACGGCTTAAAATTGTTCCGCATGCAAGATTCTGTATCGCATGCAAAGAAGCTGAAGAGAAAAAAGGATAACAGAAAACTATTGAGTCAATCAACCTTGAAAAACATCCTTATACCTGTATCTATAATTATATCTGTTGCACTTGTAGACCAGCTTACGAAAATCTGGGCAGTTAACAACCTGAGTTATCATAATCCTGTAGAAGTAATCGGGAGTTTTCTCATGTTTACCCTCGTTTACAACGAAGGGGGAGCAATGGGAACAAACCTCGGGTCCTCGACGTATTACCTGATAGCAGCATCGTTTATTTTATTGTTTGTACTCTATTATCTCTATATAAACCGGCATAATTATTATCTTTCTATTCCTTTGTCATTTATTGCAGGTGGTGCCATCGGTAATTTGATTGATCGTGTCGCTTATGGTAAAGTTGTTGATTTTATTGATGTCGACTTTTTTAACATTGATATATTTGGCTTCACGCTCGACAGGTGGTGGACGTTTAACATTGCTGATTCTGCGGTACTTTGTTCAATAATCTTCCTTTTGTACATGATTGTTTTTAAAAAAATGCCGGAAGATAAGCTTGTCACTGACAAAACAGAAAATAGTTTAGAATTGAAAAAAAAAATTGAAGATGACAATTAAATTTTCCTCTCAGAATCTCAGCGAATTTAAAAAGAGCATCTTCTTAAAGTTCTTTACTTTCTTAACTTATACAAACCGAAGATTAATTTAAATGTGACATTCAATCGAATGAGAATTGACTTGAAAAGCTTTATCGTTCTAACCAGTTTACCGGCAACAGTTTCTAAATTGTAAAATATATTTATCGACACTTCCCTTGACGATTACCATCGAATAAATTATTTATTAACACAAACTTTTAAAGACATGTTGTGTGTTGATAAAATGTGGGAAAGCAGGAAGGGTGTTCATCAAGTGTCTGTCTTTCATCATATTATCAAAAAAATAAATCATGTACATTGTGAATAAGTTTGTGGAAAAGTTTAACCGCTGAGTTTGCATTTTATATACAAACTTTAACGTGATAACCAAATAGCATACTAACAGTGATGTTAATAACCGCTTGAGGAAAAGCTTAAATATGCAGGAAACAATAAACAATTCTACACAATGGTCGGACTGTCTTAACTACTTGTCACGCCGGGTAAAAGAACAGACATTCCGTACCTGGCTCAAACCAACAATCGGAGAACCGGGCTCAAACGGCGATTTTAAAGTCGGAGTGCCGAATCAGTTTGTTGCTGATTGGATTCGTGATCATTTTCAGGAGCTTATCGACCATGCTTTGTTTGAAGTCTCCGGAAAAAAATATGATATAACCTATGTTATAAAAAAATCGGATGAAAATGAAGCTCAAAGAACCCTTGATTTATATCAATCTGATGCTGAACGGGAAAAAAAATCTGTCACATTGAAAAATCCGGTGATGCAGACAAAACATAATCTCAATGCAAAATATACTTTTGATACGTTAGTTGTCGGTGATTTTAATCAGTTTGCCTGTGCAGCAGCTGTTGCTGTCGCTGAGGCTCCCGGTTTGACAAAATATAATCCGCTCTATATTTATGGCGGTACCGGTCTCGGCAAAACTCATATCATTCAGGCTATTGGACACAATATTCTGGATCAGTTTCCCGATAAACGGGTGATGTATGCAACATCTGAACAGTTTACTTCCGATTTTATCAACTCTATATCATCAAACTCAATTGCCACTTTTACGAGAGTCTATCGTGATGTTGATGTTCTCATTATTGATGACATCCAGTTTTTCACCGGCAAAGAGTCCACACAGGA
>QQUK01000353.1 GCA_008501655.1 Calditrichota bacterium | reverse complement strand
GTATCAGATAGTAGGAGGTATTTCGTTCTATCAGCGAAAAGAAGTCAAAGATTTGATGGCGTATCTGAAGCTTATCGTTAATCAAAAGGATGATATCGCTTTTGAACGGGTTATCAATTATCCAAAGCGGGGGATAGGTGCTAAATCTGTTTCTGATATTTTTCAAATCTCCCGTTCAGAATCAATTTCCGGTTATGAAATGGTATCCAATCTGGACAAGTATCCGGAATTTGCTGCCCGGGCTAAACGAATCAAACCGTTTGTAGAAATAATTGAAAAATATCGTACCGAGAAAAAAGAGATGGCCCTTGATTTGATGGTACAGGACTTAGTTGAAGATATCAACCTGATAGAAGAGCTCAAAAACGAAGATTTAATTATTGGTCAGACAAAAGTTGAAAATATCGAAGCGTTCATCGAAGGTGTCGCTGAGTATGTCAAAAACAACACGGAAGCAAATCTGGAGTCGTACCTTGCCGATATATCTTTGTTTACCGACCTTGACCAGTATTCTGAAATAGATGATAAAGTTACTCTGATGACTCTGCATGCTGCCAAAGGTCTTGAGTTTGATACAGTCTTTTTAGTCGGACTTGAAGAAGGGCTTTTTCCTTTAGGTCAGGCTACGATGGACCCGATGGCACTTGAAGAAGAACGTCGCCTCTTTTATGTCGGTGCTACCCGGGCTCGGAAGAAGCTGTTTCTCTCAAGTGCAACAACGCGTCACCGTTTCGGGGAGGTCGAATCTATCCCGTCCCGATTTATCAAAGAGATTCCTGAAGAGCTTGTTGAAAAGAAAGACCGCAGACAGAACCGCCGGTATGGCGTAGATTCTCATGCTGTTTCGCAGGCATCATTCTTTTCAAAAAAACCGGCAATGTCCAAATCATCTACCGAGGGTGTACATTATGATTTTGAAGAGTCGGAAATCATGCGCGTTGGAAGGATCGTTCAGCATCCTTCTTTTGGACGGGGTAAAATTATCAAAGCTGAAGGGTTTGGTGAATCTCTCCGGTTAGAAATAATGTTTTCCGGTCTTGGCGTAAAAAAAATCATGGCTAAATATGCTAAGCTGAAGATAGTTGGATAGTTCCCTACTGCGTTAACTGTCATTAACCTGTGAACTTTTCTTTTTAAATTTTCCGGTATTTTTTCTTTTTTCTAAATATCGAAAGAGAACCATCCGAAAACTATAAAAGGGGTATAAGTAATGGACTTGACAAATCCGTTTTACTTGATACATTTAAAATGTACTTACAACAGGAACCTATCTATACAGGTCTTACTTAGAACAACAGGAAAGGAAAAACATGAAGCGATTATTGGTTTTATCATTTGTCTTATTGGCAGCTTGCTCTATGATTATCGTCGGTTGCTCCAGTGACAATGAAAACAGCAATCTGTTAGCCAATGACAATTCAAATCCGAACGGGGTAGCCCAGTACTCAGGTCCACCGAGACTGACTATGACATTTTTTGATAAACCGGCACCCGACGGTATCGAACATTTATATTTGCATGTCGTTAAAGTTGGGGTCCACCATGAAGATTCTGGCTGGATGTATAACGACGTAGACACAACAATTGATTTTCTTGAATTAGTCAACGGTGTAACCGTTACCTTATTTGATGATACTATTCCTGAAGGATATTATTCTCAGATGAGAATGGTTCTTGGTGAGGGGAATGAGATCGTTGTTGATTCAGTTACTTATCCATTGACCGTTCCAAGCGGTATGCAGACTGGTGTAAAACTCAACTTCGATTTTGAAATTCATCAGGATGAATTTATTCATCTGTATGTCGATTTTGATGTTTCCAAATCGGTACTTTCTACCGGCAACGGCTTTAAACTGAAACCGACTTATAGGGTCTTCAAAGAAGATATTTCAGCAACACTTGCCGGTATGGTCACCGATGGTTCAGGACTGCCGGTATTTAATGCTCTGGTAGAAGCTAATTCCATGGAATATAGTACTGCAACTTACACCGACTCAACCGGTGCTTATATGTTTATCCTCCCGCAGGGTACATATGATATTGCTGCAGTACCAGATTCAGGTTATTTAGTTGATACAATGTATGCAGGGGTTGTTTTAAACGCAGGTGATGCTTTGATGGGATTTGATTTTGTCTTCACCGAAGAGATAGTTGTTACTAATGGCGTTATCTCCGGTATGGTTACAGATACCCTTGGCAATCCGGTCATTGGAACAATGGTTGATATCAATTCGTCCGGATTTTCAGGTTTCGCTTGGACGGATTCAACCGGCATGTACGTTTTTGATGTACTGGCTGACACTTACGATATCTCGATAACTCCTGATTCAGGATCTGTCGTTGATACGATGTATATGGGTGTCCTATTAGCAGCCGGTGATACTTTATCCGGATTTGATTTTGTGATCTCTGATGAAGTGATTATCATACCAACCGGCCCCGGTTATATAACCGGCTCTGTTCTGGATACACTTGGCGCAGCATTCCCGGTAATGATGGTGAGTGCAATTTCAGGCACCGATACTACTCTAACTATGACTGATGCTTCCGGTAACTATATGTTTACCCTTGATCCGGGGACATACGATCTTTTTGCTCTGCCTAGTATAGGTATGGCAGCTGACACCTCCTATATTGGCGTTATGCTTAACTCCAATGATACACTTTCAGGCTATAATTTTATAGTTCAGTAATATAAGTGTGAAAAAGGTAAATGGGAAAACGGAGCTTTTTTAAGCTCCGTTTTTTTTCTTATAAAAAAGGGATAAAATCATCTTTTCAGCTAAATTCAGATAAAAACAGCCTTATTTGGTTCATTTTGAAACAGTTGGTGAGAGCTGAAAAATCCTTGTTATTCAATTAAATACGGTATATCTTATTGATAATTGGTGGATTGTGCATCTTTTTTAGACATTTTATGTAAAAACTTATCTAAAAACGTTGAAAATCCCACCATAAGGGAACTATGAGACCGGCTCAAATGTTTTTAATACTGAGTTTATTATTACCGGTCTCCTCTGAGAAAGATTACAATTAATGACAGACCGGAAAAAAGAAGAGATAGATAAGAGAAAACAGTTTGAGGTCGAAGCCTTACCTCATATGGATGCTCTTTATCGGACAGCTCTTCGCATGACAAAAAACGAAAAAGATGCAGAAGATTTAGTTCAGGAGGCATTTGTAAAGGCTTATCGGTTCTGGGATAAATTTGAACCCGGCTCAAATTGTCGGGCATGGTTGTTTAAAATAATGACCAACATTTTCATCAATGATTACCGCTCAAAATCTCGATCCCCGATGGCGGTAAATGTCGACGATATAGATGACAATTTTTTATACGGTCAACTTGCTGTCGGCGGCAAAGAAGAAAACCCGGAACAGGATTTGTTTAATAAAATATTTGATGATGATGTTAAAAAAGCGATTGAGAATCTACCCGATGACTTCAGACTTGTTGTCATGCTGTCATTTCTTGAAGGATTCTCATATCAGGAGATTGCCGAAATCGCTGATCTCCAGCTTGGAACTGTAAAGTCACGACTTCATCGAGGAAGAAAATTGCTGCAGAAAGAACTTTATGATTACGCTATTAAAAACGGCTATGTCAAGGACAATGTATAATGATTAACTGTCATCAGGCACTCTCACTTCTTCAGGATATACTGGATAAGGAAGCATCGGAAATCGATGAAAAAGAGGTTCGGGCTCATCTTGAACGATGTTCCGAATGTTTTGGTAAATTCAAACTTGAAGAATCTATTCATGCTTTTTTGAAAGAGAAAGTTAAAGTAGTCAATGAAGATATCAAAACCTCCCCAAAACTTGAATCACTCAAATCGAATATTCTAACCAAACTTGACGATATTGATAAAGAAGATGGAAGTTCTAATACCGGTTTTTTTAAGAACCCGACCAGATTAGTTATCTCTGTAGCTGCATTAATCGTTCTCATAGGTATTGCGGTATTTTCAGCTGCATTCTATAAACATCAGGAATATTATATCGCGATTGAAAAAGCACACTGGTCGGTTGACTCAAAGCCTGAGTTAAAATTGGTAAGCAGTTCTCCCGATGATATCTGCAGTCAGATTTACTCAACATATAATTTTAATTTAGCCGAAGAAAACTCCGGGTATAAATTGGTATCTACTCATAAAGAAACTCTGCAGGATGTAGAATTTGAACATCTTATTTATACCAACGAAGATGAAGACTATATCTCTGTGTTGATAACAGATGCAGGGGATTTTGAACTTCCTCCGGATATCATTGATAAAGCACAAACTATCAATAATCGTGAGATCTACGATCATAATTGCCGTGGTTGTCGTTTGATTTTTCAGAAAATCGGTTCGCTGATGGTAATCACAGCATCGACAAACTCTCAGTTCGATTTAATGAGTTTTGATCCGCTTGCTCAGTCTATCTGATATCAGTTAAATATTGCCAAATAAAACAAATCTGTTTACCCTGACAAAATGAGAGTAAACAGATTTTGTTATATATTAATCTATCTTACTATTTTTTTGTGCATATTACTTGGTTTTCAAATTGCCTCTGCTGATGAGTATATGGACGAAGAAAAACAATTTTTGATTCAAGCTATCCAATCTCAAATCTATAATGATAATTTTGCATCAGCACAATCTATTGCTGAATCGCTGCAGGTACGGAATCCTGCCGACCCGCTTGGTGATTTGTTCTTAGCAGGTGCCTATCTCTCTGAAATGACAGACTCTGAAGATGAACTGTATACGGAAATTTTTAAATTTTTAATAGATACTGCGATTGTAAAAGCCGAAGCTCAGTTAACCGATGCAGACTTTAGTAAAACAGCCTGGATGTATCTGATAATCGGTCATGCCCATGCTTATCGTTCACTTTTCGAGTCAAAATTCGGTTCGTTTACACAAACCTTAAAGCAGGGACTTGCTGCTAAAAATGCTTACCATGATGGTCTTGAGTATGATGAGACATTATATGATTTATACGGCGGTTTGGGGATGTATCATTATTGGAAATCTGCTAAAGCAGGGATTCTGAGATGGATACGGGTCTTCAACAATGATATGGATAAGGGGATTGATGAGTTATATCTGACTATAGATTCCTCATTGATTTCAGCCGATGTTGCAAGAGCCGCACTTGTCTGGATATATATTGATAAAAAAGAATATCTCAAAGCGATTGCTATTGCTGAATATCTTTATGAAAAATACCCGGAAGGGAAAACATTCCTCTGGGCGATAGGAGAAGCACATTATAAAGATGAAAACTATATTGAAGCAATCAAAGTATACAATCTGCTCAGGGAAAAAGTAAGCATGAATCCCGGTAACTATTTTAATCTGGTTGAGCTTGATTATCTTCTATATAAATCATACAAGTCAGCCGGGATAAAGGCAAAAGCGGAATCATCTGCATTAAAAATTATGGAGTATGTCAATAATATTCCTGAAAATATACGTAAGAAACAAAAAGATAAAATTAATGAGTTGGTGAAAAAAGGGTCTAAGTATTAAACTTCCTGATTGATATTTCTTGTTTCATCTAACAAACGACAGCCTTCCATTAAAATGGATTCATTAGAAAGTTCATTGTTATGTTCCGGAATATCATCGGGCTCACATGACTCGACTCTCCAGCTTCCGTCTTTCCAGGAGATAGCTTTGTAAACAGCTTCAGCCCCAAGATTATCAGCATACTGGGCAAAGACAATGTTACCTTTATCCATAAATAGCATCAGCGGGAATTCAGAGTTTGTCTCGCTGGTCACAGTCAGTTTTAAGGTCCTTTTACCGCTTCCCATAACCTGAATCAGGTCGATTAAATCCATATCCTTCAAAAGACCTTTGGTACCGCTTGCATCGGCGATTTCAATCTTTTGTGAGGCATGTTCTGTAATCTCATTTTGCAGCTTTCGAAGTTTAGCGATCAAAAGTTCGATATTTCCTTCATTGGATAGAATATCTTCAACACCCATTTCAATCACCGGAGCAAGAGCTGTGACCGTTTCTGATTTAGTCATGACAAAAGTCGGGAGCGTGTTGAAATTAAGACCAAGTGCTGCAATTTTTTGTATCTCATTTTTGACAGCATCATCAGAGTCATCAAAGATCATAATAATGAAATCCGGTTTGGAGCGTTTAAAGAGTTCCAGGAAAGTATTCGGATTATCAACAGTTAGAGTGCGGAACTGATCACTGTTAAGTCTTGTCTCAAGTGAATCAGATAACTCAGGATATCTATTGTACAGCATAATCTGATTGAATGGAAGTTTTTCCGAGTCATGTATGATAGATTCCTCTATCATATCAACAAACGCTTCGGCTACTTCGGTTAAAAAGAGATCACCGGTAAGGTCATTTATTTTTCGTTTAATTGTTTCAAACTTTTCAAATGTCAGTTTTTCGTTTACATCCATTGAATGAGCAACGAGGTCGGAGATTGTGATAATATTACCACCGAGGATCTCAATCGGCAGTCGTTTTGTATATTTCTTTTTGAGGTCTTTATACATCGATCGAAGAATTTCAATAATAACCGGGGAATAGTTCAGTGAAACCAGAAGCTTGATTGTTTTTGTAATTATCGCACGAAAATCCGAGTTTTCTTTATACTCTTCCGGATAATAAAATTTAGCGAGATCATGAATATAAGCAGCGTTAATTATTGAGGTTCGTTCTTTAAAGGGAAGTTCCAACCGTCCACACAGTTTCTGAACAAATTTACCAACGATCTCATTATGGTTTTCAGAAAGTTTATCTTTATCGGTTAACAATGATGTCAGAAGTTTCAGATTCTGTGCCATCAAAGATGCTTCGACTTCATGGGCCTGTCTGTCTAAAATCAAAGAAGGAACCGATTCATAGTACCTGATCTCGGTTGAGGGAGATATCTTTCTTACCCGGTCGATGAGGTCGATATAATCTCCGGAAACTGTATCCTGTATATAGACAGAATGATACGTAGTGTCGTTGAGCTTGGAGATTGCATCATCGGCTGAATCAATTGTGTCGACATCAAAATTATCAGCTTCAAACAGTGTTTTCAGATGAGGTATTGTATCTTTGCAGTCGGAAACTATAAGAACTTTTTGAACATTTGATTCATTTCCCACTGGAATACCAGCTGATGCTTCACCGGTGAACTGCTTAACCATGTATTCATCGTAAATCTTAGGGAGTTCAAGCAGATAGTTGTCAAGATTTTCGGTATCGTAATCCAAATAATGTTTGGCGATTGCTGTGTTGAGGGCAAGTTCAGCCGCTAAAAACAATTCAATTTTACCATTACCGGTAACAAAAATCAGCTCTTTTTTTAGTGTCTCATCCTGAGGATTGTCACAGGCAAACCTAATGACGTTGTTATTCAGGTCGTAATCAAAGGGGATGACTTTTTTAGCAACTGCAAACTTTGCCGGAATTAATTCAAGGACTTTTTCAGGGATTGCTAAATTTGTCAAAATTACTGCGCGGCAGTTCATTTGTTTGGCAAGGGCACGGACAAGGTTGGTTTCGTTAATGAACTTGTTATAGAGAAGATGTGAGCCGAATTTACCGCCTTTTTCCTTTTGCTCGGCAAGAGCTAGTTTTACCTGTTCTTCGGTAATCAGTCCCTCATAAATTAAAATCTGGTCTAATCGCAATGTATTATTCTGTTCTGCCATGATCTGCTCTATCTGCTGATGTTTCCCTCATATGCTTTCATTGTATTATTATCGGAAAAGTAAGGGAAACTCTTGATATTCAATTCGATATATGTGATGTGCAATAATTGAACAGCTCTCTTTTTAGACCAAATTTATCCGATGTCATTTCTTTTTTTTGATTCTTTCTGATTTTTGTTGATTAATAGCTTCTAAAAAAACTTATTCTCTATATGCCAAGGAGAGTCAAACAGAAAAAATCGATTTTTTCAGAACTATCTGAAAATTTCTTCAAAAAAATCTCTACCGAAGATGCCCGTTTAAGGCGTAAGATTGTCAAATTATCGTTTTGGGTAATCTCACTCTTTTTTGTATATTCAATGATGCATTCCACTTATGGAATAAAACGGATAATTACACTTCATTTGGAAAAAGAAACACTGGTAGAGATGAATCGTGATGAGTTTATTAAACTGATTGATGGCCAACGACTTAGGGGTCTTCTGCAGCATGACCGGGATTATATCGAATATATCGCCCGAACTCAATATCATATGGTGTACCCGAACGAGATGATCTACCGTTACCGGGGTCAGTAATCTCCATGGCATTATCAAAAACCGATGCTGTCGTTTTAAAAGCATACAACTGGTCAGAATCCTCCCGTACCGTCATATTTTTTACCAAAGAATTTGGAAAAATAGCTCTTTATGACAAAGGCGGTCGTTCGATTAAATCTAAGCGGGGGAGAATTGTCGATTTTGCCGAGATGCAGCTGACATTTTACAATTCGGAAAAAGAAACCAATGGCTATGTCTCCGATATTGAACTTATTAAACAGTACCCTTTCGACAAAGACGGCTCCCTCGGACGGCTTGCTTATGGCTCAGCCGGTGCTGAAATTCTCCGGTTGCTTTTGCCTGAAGAAGAACCGCAACGGCAGCTTTATCAATATTATCTGAACTATATCCAGTTGATTGATACGGTTGAGAAAAAATTTACTCCGGCACTTTTTTTAGCCTTTTTCCTTCGTACTCTTTCCCAACTCGGTTACCATCCCTCAATATCCTACTGCATTCTTTGTTCTAAAGAGATTCAGAATTCCGGAGGGGATATTAATTTTGCGGCTGACATCGGCGGAGTTATCTGTGATACTTGCCAAAAAGCGGGAGAGTATTATATTAGCCTTTCGGCGGAGTCGTTTAAACTGCTCAAGGCACTTCAGACAGCTTCACTTGCTGAAGCTGCCACGGTCCCTTTGGGAATGACTCAGGTTACTATTCTGCAGGAAGCGCTCAGCCGGTTTGCATCAAGTTCGACTTCGATTGAGATAAAACTGAAGTCGCTTGCGTTTATAGAAAAATTGAAAAACAAATAAAGATATAAGGTTTACCATGGCAAAACAGAAAAATACAAATGATACGATGGAAAAGTTAGTCTCCCTGTGTAAACGGCGCGGCTATGTCTTCCCGTCATCGGAAATATACGGCGGTCTAATCTCATGCTGGGATTACGGACCGATGGGTGCTGAACTTAAGCGGAATCTGAAAAATTTCTGGTGGAATGAAATGACCAACCGGCGGGACGATATCGAAGGTCTTGATGCCGCAATCCTGATGCATCCACAGGTCTGGCATACATCGGGGCATGTCGAGCTGTTTAACGACCCGATGGTCGACTGTAAAAAATGTAAAGCACGCTTCCGTGCTGACAAACTCGAAGAATCCCGTTGTCCGGAGAAACCATCTAAATCCCCTATTGAACATGGCTGTGACTTAACCGAGGCGAAAAATTTCAATCTGATGTTTAAAACCCATATGGGTCCGATTGAATCGGATGACAATGTTATTTATATGCGTCCCGAAACGGCACAGGGTATTTATGTTAATTTCCTGAATGTCAAAAACTCATCCCGTCAGAAGATTCCGTTTGGTATTGCTCAGATCGGGAAAGCATTCCGGAATGAAATCACTCCGGGGAACTTTATCTTCCGAACCCGTGAGTTTGAACAGATGGAAATGCAGTTTTTTATCCATCCGACCGAAGATGACCAATGGTTCGAATACTGGCGTGAACAGCGCTGGGAGTTCTACAAAAAGCTCGGCATCAATATGGAAAAACTCCGCTGGCATGAACATGGCGAGGGAGAACTTGCTCACTACGCCAAAGCCGCTTACGATATCGAATACGAATATCCATTCGGCTGGCAGGAGCTTGAAGGTGTCCATAACCGGACAGATTTCGATCTCAGCCGGCATATGGAAGCGACCCGGAAAAATATGGAATACAAAGATGAACGGTATGAAGAAAAGTTTGTCCCGTACATTATTGAGACATCAGCCGGCTGTGACCGGACATTGTTGACGCTTTTGGTTGATGCGTATGACGAAGTAGAAATCAAAGGAGAGACCCGGGTATTTTTAAGACTCTCTCCGAAAGTCGCTCCGATTAAAGCTGCCATTCTCCCGCTTGTTAAAAAAGACGGGATGCCGGAGTATGCTGAGAAAGTTCTCGCTGAAGTTAAAAAACATCACAAAGTATTCTATGATGTTTCCGGTGCTGTCGGACGGCGCTACGCCCGTATGGATGAAGCAGGTTGTCCGTTTTGTATAACGATCGATGGTCAGACTCTTGAAGATGATACCATGACCGTCCGTGATAGAGATACGATGGAACAGAAGCGGATGAAAACAGCTGAGATTATTGATTTCTTAGATGTACAGGTAAACGGGTAGAAAATTAAACGTAGGGGCTTTTCGCGAAAAGCCCCTCCAAATCAAGACCCCTTCGACTCAGCTCAGGGTAACTTGATTTGTAAACAATATAAATTTGTAATACGTAGAGGCAGACCTATGTGTCTGCCCAAACCGGGTGAACACAAAAATTCAACCCTACAAGTAGAAACATATGATACTGCAAATCTTCGGCACTAAAAAATGTAAAGACAGTCAAAAAGCGATTCGCTTTTTTAAAGAACGGTCGATCAATTTTCAGTTTATCGACCTTGCTGAAAAAGCTATGTCAAAAGGGGAGCTTGAGTCTATCAAAAAAGAATA